>NZ_QTMM01000002.1:479165-621049 GCF_003635445.1 Parabacteroides sp. AF17-3
ATCGAGTCTTTCATTATGCTTGATTATGTACAACGTTAAAATACAAAAGTACAAAAAAAGCAGAATTGCCTTTAGCTTTTTGATTCTAAATCATATATTTACACAACGTTCCTGTTTTTATTTGTTTTGTTTGATAGTACAGAATGAATAAGTCTATATAATACAGGCAATTAAAATATCATAGTATTAATATAGGCTCGATTCCTCCGAATCAGGCTTAAAAAGGAACGTATTCATATGGACAATAATAATATAACTGGAATAAAAGGCTATTACTATCTGCTACAACAAATTACTTCTTTATTAAATCTGTCATTACCAGAAATCAGACAGAAATATATAAACTATCCATATTGCTTGATAGACTATTTCGAAAAAAATGTGGAAGAAAAATCGATCGAGATACGATTTGACCAGGAAGCATTTACGATGACTTGTCTTTTCAGCAACGAAGGTAAATGTGAATTTGTTTATTTATTCCCTGATAAAAATGAGTATGTAAAGGGATTCATCTCTTATCTGGAGATAACCCAAAACTACGACTATTTAATGAATAGATGGGCGATACCAGGTTGTTACATAAAAGCGAAGGCAATAGAACATCTATCCAATAATATTTGCCTGATGTTTTATAATTAACCGGTAGTCCCTAAACCATAAGAAGACTATAGCAAAAGCCTTTTTATACTTTCTTACAGGCACGGATTATACGGATTTGACAAATTGCTTATTTATCTAAACAATGAAATCTGTATAATCCGTACTTGAATTATATTATTATGAAGAACTCACGAATATCAAACTGTCAATTCAACCCTCCTATGGAAAGGCTGCACGGGAGAGAATCAAGACCTGCTACCTTTTACATCACTGTCAGCAACTTAAGAAATAACATATCATCTTGCCTGAAGCAAACAAAACAGCATTATGCTGCCCATATCAAATAAAACAAAACAATCGACCAAATATTTATCGTATACACTACATATTGTCAATCCACTTACAACACTCATCTGCCTTGTTATAGAACACAAAAAGTGTTATTCAACATGCTTTTATACTACAAAATAGCTTCAAAAGAGGCCATAATCAACACTTATTAACAAAGAATTTCCATTTAAATAAATCCCTATCTCATTTAAAATGAAAAAAAATTCGTTTTAAACGAGATGGAAAATCCTTTTAAACGAATTGCAAAAGTCATATACCTAAAGGGGATTGTTAAATATTGTATTTAGCGCTCTTCTGTAACACCAATTTGACATAACATACAAGTTAGCAAAAAGACTATAATAAAATCTTTTAATTCAAAAGAAAAGCAATATTGCCTCATTTTGTCAAATTCCATAATTTCACTTCAAAAGTTCGTGTTGTCATCTTATCATTTCACGTAATATCCCACTTTAACACATTGCATTAAAGGATAAAATAGCTGTTTTCCAAATATTTACTATCTTTGGAGATGAGTAAAAATTGTATTCTTAGAAAATACAATTGCCACAATGGAGTCTTAAATCAAATAAAAAGAAAAGACATATGCTTGAATCCAAAAACGTTGATAGAGCAGGTACTACTTTCGGCAATATTCTGACCGACAGGTTGATTATACGGTTAGCAAACCCGGATGATGCGGAAGAAATATACGCTTACCGCTCTGATACTATTGAAAACCAATATCAGGGCTGGTTCCCCGAATCTGTGGAGGAAGTTCGTAATTATATAACCAATATGCCGATGACTATAGATATAGCCGACATATGCTTTCAATTTGCCATTCTTACCAAGAATGAAAACCGTCTGATCGGAGATTTGGGAATAATCTTCACAGGACACGAAAGAATGCAGGTAGAGATCGGTTGTACGTTGAATAAAACTTTTCAAGGTAAAGGATATGCCACCGAAGCATTAACGGCAATGGTAAACTATTTTTTCACAATCCTAAAGAAACATCGTATTGTAGCATCTATTGATCCAAGAAACACCGCCTCTATCCGACTTATCGAACGACTGGGATTCAGGAAAGAAGCTCATTTCAAAGAGAGTTATTTCCTTCGTGGCGAATGGGTAGACGATATAATTTATGCCATGCTCGATAAGGATTGGGGTAACAAATGAATACTTACACTTTTTCCAATGCTGCGATCATATTTTTCTTCGCTTATATGTATCTCTATATTCCCGGAGCAATTGATTGACCATAGCATCACCACCTTCAAATGTTCTCATCCGCTTCAACATGCGGGCTACACAATCATAAGCAGAGGAATGAGTTATTAAAGCCTCTTCCTCTACATAGTCATGGTAAATATCCAATATCTCTTTTTCGAAATGTGGCTTTAGAGAAAATTCTCGAACGAGCCAAGTATTTTAAAGAAAAGCTAAAGGTATTGTTTCCGGCTGATACGCAGCAAACGGAAAGGGCAGGAATAATCATTTGCCTTACGTCGTTAGTCCTGAATATTCGTTTTGCGGAACGGATGCAGCAGTTACAAGACAATGATATGAAATACCGTTATCTCCTGATGAAATGAAAAGCGGACGGGAAAAGCCTTGATTTGCTGGAGATGAATTTTAACCGGAAACGGGATAATGTATTTATTCAAAGCGTAACAGATACGGTTATAGATTTTGAATATCGTAGCAGGTTGTCATCTTCAGGCAGCACCTTGAAGAGGTGGTTTATCAAGTTGCCGTTTAAACTGCTCGGGATATTTTATTTGCTATTCTAAAATGTGTATTTCATTATTTATTAGTCCTATTGCTTCATCAATGAGATACCAATAAGACATTTTCACTTATATTTCAGTGAGAAAGTAGTTTATTCTTGTGTCTTGGGTACAACAACAGTAAACCATTCACAAAGCAACCTTGTTTCTCCTGTGAGTTTTAACCCAATTTTCTTTAATATAGAAGAATAGTATTCTGTATGAATTCTTTTCCAATTTTCTAAACTTACATCTCCTTCTTCTATTGAAAATTTTTCTGTAATACTTTCGAATTTTACAATTTCAATTTTAGTAATTTGTATTATACAGATTTCTTTATTGTGTGAATCAAGTATAGAAGCAAATTCATTTACTTTTATTATATCTTTGTATTCATTGTAGTGATAATCATATAAAGATGAAGTCGCTGTTTTTTTTCCTGATAATACTTTCATTGCTAATTCATCAGCATTACATCCAAACTGAATTTTATGTTTTATATCCATTTTAATTGTGTTCTTAGTTGATTGATATTAAAAATCGCAGATAATCTAATCAGTATACAACCTGTGTTATAGTTCATTTGCAGTTAGCAGAAGGCATTATATAATAAAGATGCAAAGTAAGGCAGAATGCAGTAAAAAAGTCTTGAAAAAATTCAAGACTCTTTTAATAATATTTTTTTTCGGATATGGCTGACGGTCTCAGGAGTAACACCAATAAAAGACGCAATTTCTTTTAGAGAGACTTCTTCTTTCAAATTGGGACACCGCTGCATTAACGTTATGTACCTCTGTTCTGGAGAATCACAATATGCCTGCAGCATTCGTTTGTATGCCATTTTAAACATAGACTCTGCTACATTACGCCCCAATCTCTGTGTATCTGCGTTCATTTCTAAGAAATCAATTAATTCTTTATATGTTAGTTGATAAACTACACAATCTGTAATGGCTTGAATGCTTACAAGTGCTGGTTCTCTATGGATAAAAGAAGCATAATCACAAACAAATTCTTTCTCGAACGAAAAACAGACAATACGTTCATTTCCAGCTTCATTCATGTAAGTATATCGAAATGAACCATTTTCTATCCATCCAGCAATTAGAGATGGAAAATTTTGTTGCAAGAAGTATTCCTTTTTTGTGTATTCAACTCTTTTGCCTTTTTCTAAGAAAAACTCTTTGAGAATTGTGTAACTATTTAAATGTGATATTGATAAATTGACCTCTGACATAGTATTTCTTTTTGCCTGATGCACAAAGATATAAAGAATATCCTATAAAAGCCTCTTTTTTAGAACAAGTGCGTACATTCCTTTTTCCTAAAACATCTTTTTTAATTTAGAATTATCCAAATCATTTATATGGGATTAAAAATTTCATTTCTATATTGACTTTGTTTACTTCAAAATTAGAAAAAACATATAAAGCAAAGTTCAAAAATTGTTGAATACTCGTTCCACATCCCCATGAACAAGAAAGATGTTTCGAATTTTCCATTGGTGAATTGTTCGATCTACCTTTTATTCCCAATAGTACCAACCCCAAAGAGGAGGAGTTCAGAAAAAGGTAACCACTTCTTTGTGTATGTTCAAAATAATTACCGCCTAAAAATCATATCTTTGCAAATATAAGCGGATTATAAGATGGTGAACTTCAATGAATACATAAATGAGATTGATTTCTCAGAATTCAAAAAGCACTTTTTAGAAAAGGGAAAGTCAATCGAGATTAAAAAGAAGGATTATTTTGTTAGACAAAATGAGCCATGTAAATATGTGGGATTTGTCGAAAGTGGCATTTTTAGATATACTCGTATTGATAATGCTGGTAACGAACCTATTGTCGGTTATAGTTTTACCGAAGATTTTGTGTGTGATTACCCATCACTGATTAAGCACATGGGGTCATTAACCAATATTCAAGCTGTTACAGATTGTTCTGTGTACGTGTTATCTATGAAAGAACTGAATGATTTTTGGGAAACAAGCATAAATACTCAACGTTTTGGTAGATTGGTAGCAGAAGAAATTTTTGTAGAAATGTATCAACGGCTACTTGGCTTTTACTGCGACACAGCAGAGCAGCGTTATGTTGCGCTACTAAAGCGCTGCACAAACCTCCCCCAGCATATTACTTTAAAAGAGATAGCCTCGTTTCTTGGTGTGACACCTGAAACCGTCAGCCATATACGAAGAAAACTACGGCAAAAATGAAAGTCTTGAAGTATTTCAAGGCTTTTTTTATTCATGTTCTCCAACTTTGCACGTATTATTATTCCCTGAATTATTATCAATTAAAATATAGTTATATGAAAAATTTATTCAGAACATTTGTAATACTGTTTTTGGCAATCGTATCCACTTCTTGCAGTAATGATAATGATGATTTTAGATTTGACTCTGAATCATTGAAACAGACGACATGGGAGGGAGTTAATCTCGTAACCGATGGAGATAAAACTATAAGGGCAATTAACGTAGAGATGCAATTCTTTGATACACAGAATGGTCAATATATTCTTAGGGAAGACGGATTCGGAGCTGAGGTATATAAGTTTAACTATTCCATTGAAGGTAAAATTATGAATATAGAGGACGGACCTCTTTTTAGTAAACGTACTATGTTAGAATTTGCTAAAGATAGGATGGTATTAGAAGCACTTAGTTCATACAAGTCGACACTTACCTTAAATCGACGATATTAACGAAACTGTTTATCACCAATTATTACTGACATTTGATAATTAAAGGAAATTATAAGCAAGGGGGGACTTATTCTCAAATTGGAGTGAAGTACCCCTTTGCTTGTTTTCAGAAGTTCGTAAAATTGGGGTTCAGGAAAGAAGCACTATTTCCTTCGTGGCGAATGGGTAGACGATATAATTTATGCCATGCTCGATAAGGATTGGGGTAATTGAGTAGGGGGAGCTAAATAAATATCCACATATTGTATTTCTAAACAAATTTGTTTATTTTTGTAGTGATATGAAAGATCAATTAGAAATATTGAAAGGTGTTCACCCTGGCTTATTTTTAAGCAGGGAGTTACGAAATCGTCAATTAAGAAGTGGTGCATTTGCAGAATCCATAGGAGTTCATCCTCAAACGTTAAGTGCCATCATTAAGGGACGAAGAAATATGAACATACCTTTGTCTCTAAAGATCGAGAGATCACTCCATTTAGACGAAGGACTACTAATGACCTTACAGGTTTATTATGATATTGAATTGGAAAAGAAGAAAGAAGCTCAATCATATCATCCTGATCTTTCTATATATCGTAAGATCTTGTTTTGGGATACAGACTTTGATAAATTAGATTGGAACACCAATAAACGGTATATCATTAATCGTATTTTTGAACGGGGAAATGAAAAAGAAATACTTGAAACAATTCGTTTCTATGGTAAAGACACAATCCTGTCGTTGCTGGACTTAAATAATAAGTATGCAGTCAATCTAAAATCTAACATTCAAAAATATCTGAATTATGCCAACTAAACTCAAATATCAAACAGTAACGCCATTACTAAAAAAGGTATTGACACAATTAATGTCCAATGACCTTTTTCACCCCTTCCAGCTTGTAGGTGGAACATCATTGAGTTTACAGTTAGGACACCGTATCTCTGATGATATAGATTTATTTACTGATTACGAGTATGATTCTATTGATTTTAGGGTTATTCAAGACTGGCTAAGAACTCAATTTGCATACTGTAACGGAGATTGTGGTGAAATTGTTGGTTTCGGATGTTCCTATATAATAGGTGACTCTGTTGACGATTCTGTCAAACTCGATCTATTTTATACAGATCCTTTTATTCGTCCTGCAAAAGTCATTGATAATATACGTCTAACGTCTTTTGAGGATATTATAGCCATGAAACTAGATGTAATCGGGCGTGGTGGACGAAAGAAAGACTTTTGGGATATTCACGAATTACATAATACATATTCGATAACTGAAATGTTAAACTTATATGTAGAACGTTTTCCTTACAATCATACGAAAGAAGAAATTATTCAAGGTTTCACTAATTTTGATATTGCAGATTCCGACCCCAATCCCAAATGCTTAAAAAAGAAGAACTGGCAACTGATAAAATTAGATTTCATTGATTGGCTAAAACAAACCTAGCAACCAGCACAAATCAAAAAATCCCTCTAAGAACATCTTAGAAGGATTTTGCATTTTGTGCGGCTGAAGGGACTCGAACCCCCACGCCGTGAAGCACCAGATCCTAAGTCTGGCGTGGCTACCAATTACACCACAGCCGCATTTGGTTTGCGGTGCAAAGGTAAATCTTTTTTATTAATCTGCAAGTATTTCGGGGGAGATTTTATTTATATCAGGCTCTGACAGTTCTGAGCCGGACAAAAGGCGCGAGATAGCAGCTTCTATAATAGTGTCTTTTCCTTTCTGCATATCTTCTTTGGTCATGGCTACTTCCTGATCCGGGTCAATGCCAAACTCTGTATGTTTCTTGTCTGCATCAAGGATCGGGCAAGCGGAAAAACGGACACTCCACCCTATGGGTAACTCCGTTGTAAAAGGGAAACCGCTACCACCTCCGGTACGGTCACCCATAATCATTACGTGGGGTAATAAACGCATCGTACTCACAAAATTATTCGTGGCACTGTAACAATGACGGTTCGTCAAAACGATAACCGGTTTCTGCCAGCGAAGCCGGTCGGACGGAGAAAGATATAAAGGATAAGGAGTGGAAAAGTCATTATGCCCATTCCCTTTTTTATACATGACATAGCCGGTCAATATCTTTTCTTCCAGGAAACGTTGGGTGATCCGGTCCGAATTTGACATCGCACCTCCCCCGTTATTTCGTACGTCAAAGATGATACCTTTACAGTCTTTGAAATGCAGGAACATATTATCCAGATTACTTTCGCCTACCCCGCTGGAGAAATTACCATAGTAAACATAACCCACCTGGTTATCAGACAGACATTTATATTTCAGTCCACCGGCAATTTTATAATCTGTCCCCAGATAATTCTTCTGTATGTCCGAATCGAAATTAGCCGGATAATCCTCATACCAAGCCCAGTAACGGGCCACATCGAATGAAGAAAACAGATTCGTATGCCCGTCCTTCAGTTCCGCCAGCATTTTACCCAATACATCAAACAGGTCGTACTGGCTCATCTTATCATCGATCTGAACACTGTAACGGTCGTGCACTTCATCCCAATCGATATTCTTAAATTCGAAGAAACAATAATTCTCATCCAGAATCCGCCAAAGCGCCTCAAAGTTATCCCTGGGAGACGGATTATACTTATCCGCCTTCTCACAAGCCGAAAGAAGGATACCCGTCAGGAATAAATAATATAGAATATGTAATTTCATTTTTTCGCTTTCAATAGTAGGCACTGCTGTACTTATGCCTCTGTTTCAGGCGTTTCCCTCCAAAGGAATAAAACTCCTTCACCAGGCCGATCATAAAGGAGTTGGATAAAACATGCGTCTTAATCCCGTTCACATCTGTCCGGTACATGCTGTTCAGATAGCCGGCCCTCACCGTAAAATTTGCTATCGGAAAGTCGAAGGTAAAATAATTCCTCATGGCGAACTTATTATGAAGCGAACTGAACTTTATCACACCGCTACGGTCTCCCTGGCTGAGATAATAATAAGGTTGACCTTTATGGATGGCAAACAGGGCACCGATAAACGGTATTTCCATCTGGTAACGGAAAGTCACCGGATAATTCCCGAACTTAAAACCATAAATCCCCATCGCCGAGAAGTTCAAATCCAGATCAGCCTTGCCCGAAGCCGGATTGTTCGTGTTACGAGTATTATAAATAAAGCCACCCGACAAACGCCCCGAAAGGCCTGTCAGAACTTTCAGATTCGGCAACAGGTTGGTAAATCGGTAGTGATATCCAAGCGAATAGTCCACAAAACCCACATAATCGGTTGCCACGTCCGCAGCATTCCGGGTAGATGCAAACTCGACATTGAGAAACTGCTGGCGCGATACCTTATAATCCGCCAGCCGGACAATCTTCATCCGTTCATTCTGTATCCGTACACCCCATCCCGTATATTTCGTTTCTATTCCGGGAGTCAGGTAGGTATCCATGACATTGTAACCGCCTATTCCTATCATCGTCGCCTCATTGACCGATCGCGGAATTTCGTCTTCCACATTTTTGTCTGTCTGAGCCGCAAGCGGAAACACCAGACAAAACGACAAAATCATCAGAGAGGCCAACGTCTTCATAGGCTATTCATCAAACAGCTTCATCTGCCCGGTTATTTCGTCTATAATATCCGAATCACTCTCTGTTTGCCCGGTATCGTCATTATCCGGATTACCTTCTCCACTCGTATCTCCCGGCTGTTCCGCAGGAGCGAAGCGGGTTGGTTCAAGCTCGTTGACTGTTTCCACCTCAAAGGTAGAGATACGTTTGCCTTTCGCTTTGAAGCCTTTCACTGCGATAAACTCTTCCGCGTCCAGCACAAGAGGCTCGCGGAAAGCGTCATGACCACCGAATACCACCTCAATACGGGGATAAACCTCATCGGTAAGCAACATCAGGCGGCTCTTCGGATTCTCACCCAGGAAGTTCTGCTTCTTGCTACCGGCTTCCAGCACGAAACGTTTCAGATACGGATATTTCTGGTCGGCATCATATAAAGCGGCCGTCCAGACTTTATTCGAGTTAAATTTCTCTATAATCTGTATATTGTCGTCGTAGTGATTGCTCAGATCAAAGTTCGTCGTATAGAAATCGCCGTTGCGTAAAACTACCAGGATCAGGTCATCGCTCTGGAATTCGCCCAGTTCGTCACCGCGACCGTCATAGTTCAGGCGCAGCACATCCCAGTCGAACCAAACCTGGCGTCCTCCCAACGTAGAACTACCCTTCTGTTTCAGGCTGATCTTATGCACATCCGCCTTTGTCAGGATATTTCCCATCGAGCCACGTCCCTTAATGGCGATCTCGCTGAAATCTTTTTCAAACACAAGCAGTTTCTGGCGGGGTTTCGGTTTAAGGATCACCTTGACCGTTTCAGCTTCCCCATTGGGGTTCGCACTGAAATATAACACCCGTGAACCCTCCGTTCCTTTCGTCACGTCATACTCCTTATCACGTGTCACACCGGTGACGGCAAAACGTTTGATGTAGTTATAACCGACTTTTCCATCACGGTAAATAACATTGTAAATAGTGCGGGTATCGTTACGTTTGAATACATTCACATACAAAACATCTTTCCCGACAAACATTTTATCGCTGACCTTCACGATCTTATACGTTCCGTTACGATAGAACAGAATGATATCGTCTATATCCGAACAGTTACAAACATATTCATCTTTCTTGAGGCTCATTCCCATGAAACCTTCCGCACGGTTGATATAGAGCTTTTCGTTTGCTTCCACCACCTTCGTTGCTTCGATCGTGTCGAAGTTACGGACTTCGGTCATACGCGGATAATTCTTGCCATATTTTTCCTTCAACATGGTAAACCAGTTGATCGTATAGTCTACGATATTATCCAGATGATGATTGATGCGCTCGATCTCTTCGCGAATCTGGGCAATCAATGCATTGCTCTTTTCCGAGTTGAATTTAAGGATACGTCCCATCTTGATCTCCATCAGTTTGAGGATATCTTCGCGGGTTACTTCACGGATAAAATCAGGCTTGAACGGAGTCAGGCGCAAGTCGATATGAGCCACGGCCTCATCCATATCCTTCGAGTTTTCAAACTCTGCATCCTTATAAATACGTTCTTCAATAAATATCTTTTCGAGGGAAGCGAAAAAGAGAGTTTCTTCCTGCTCGGCTTTCTGTATCTGTAATTCGGTACGCAACAGATGCAGCGTATCATCTGTCGAATGGCGCAACACATCGCTCACTTTGAAGAAGTGAGGTTTGTTGTCCATGATCACACAACAGTTGGGCGAAATGCTGATCTCACAATCTGTAAAGGCATACAAGGCATCGATCGTTTTGTCTGACGATACGCCCGGAGCCAGATGCACCAGGATTTCTACATCTTTCGCCGTATTGTCATCGACTTTCCGGATTTTGATCTTTCCCTTGTCGTTTGCTTTCAAGATGGATTCGATCACGGAAGAAGTCGTTCTTCCGTATGGAATTTCGCTGATTACCAATGTCTTGTTATCCAGCTTGGTTATTTTAGCACGAACTTTTACCGAACCGCCGCGCTCACCGTCATTATATTTAGAGACATCGACATAACCTCCTGTCTGAAAATCAGGATATAAAGCGAAGTCTTCCCCCTTCAGGTAAGCTATCGAAGCGTCCAGTAACTCGTTAAAATTATGAGGAAGTATTTTAGAAGAAAGACCTACGGCAATACCTTCCACTCCCTGTGCCAGCAGCAAAGGGAATTTCACCGGCAAAGTAACCGGTTCTTTATTACGCCCATCATAAGATAGCTGCCAAAGGGTAGTCTTCGGATTAAAGACTGTTTCAAGAGCAAATTTGGAAAGACGTGCTTCGATATAACGGGGAGCAGCGGCACCGTCACCGGTAAGGATATTACCCCAGTTTCCCTGGCAATCGATCAACAGGTCTTTCTGTCCCAACTGTACCAGCGCATCCCCGATAGAAGCATCTCCATGAGGGTGAAACTGCATGGTATGCCCCACGATATTGGCGACCTTATTATACCGTCCGTCATCCAAACGCCTCATCGAGTGCAAGATACGACGTTGCACAGGTTTCAGACCGTCATTGATATGCGGCACTGCACGTTCCAGGATCACGTACGAAGCGTAATCCAAAAACCAATCCTGATACATCCCCGACAGATGATAGGATACGCGGCCTTCTCCCTTCCCGGGTATTTTATATTCCGAATGTGTAGTAGAATCAGATTGCTCACCATTTTCCTGTGAGTCTGTATTTGTCTGTTCTATTTCCTCGTTCTCGTTTTCTTCTGTGAAATCTTCAATATCCTCTGGTTTCATATACTTATATGGTGCTCTATCTTCTTTTTCAGCCTCTGCCGGAAAGTAAATTCCAGCGTGTAAATATACGAAATATTGGCGAGATAATAAAAAAGCATTATTGTTTCGGTGAGATATCTGAATTCTCCCTATATTTGTCTCCTCAAAAATTTAGCGTAATGCTCACACTCGATAAGATTTATCAGGCATCTTTTGCCTTGAAAACAGTTATCCGTCGCACCGACCTGATCAGTGCGCCCAACATCAATCCGGATTCTCATATCTATCTGAAACCGGAGAACTTACAGATTACTGGATCATTCAAAGTCCGCGGTGCCTGCTTCAAAATCGCCCAACTGACAGAAGAAGAGAAGGCCAAAGGCGTCGTAGCCTGTTCCGCCGGTAATCATGCACAGGGTGTCGCCCTGGCTGCCACCACCCATGGCATCAAGTCACTGATCTGCCTGCCGGACAATGCACCGATCTCCAAGATAGAGGCTACCAAATGGTACGGTGCCGATGTTTGCCTGGTCGAAGGCGTGTACGACGACGCTTATCAGAAAGCCCTGAAGCTGAGAGATGAAAAAGGATATACGTTCGTTCATCCTTTTGATGACGAAGACGTTATTGCCGGACAAGGGACTATCGGACTGGAATTATTGGAACAGTTGCCCGACCTGGATGCCGTAATCGTTCCGATAGGCGGAGGGGGACTTATCTCCGGCGTCGCCTTTGCAATCAAACATCTGAATCCGAATGTAAAAATATACGGCGTACAGGCCAGCGGTGCACCAAGCATGCTGAATTCTATCGAGCACAATAAAATCGAACGGATGGGATTCGTCCGTACCATTGCCGACGGTATAGCCGTAAAAGAACCGGGTGAACATACATTTGAATATTGTAAAAAGTATGTGGATGAAATCGTTACAGTCAACGACGATGAGATTTCGACCGCTATCCTGGCTCTGATCGAACAGCACAAATTAATCGCCGAGGGAGCAGGGGCGGTAGCCGTAGCGGCAGCCATGTTCAATAAAGTTCCCATAAAAGGTAAAAAAGCGATCTGCCTGGTATCGGGAGGAAATATCGACGTAACGATCCTCTCTCGCGTTATCGGACGGGGCTTGCAGAAATCCGGCCGATCCTACACCATGACGATCGAACTGGTCGACAAACCCGGACAGTTACAGCACGTTTCTGAAATTATTGCCCGCACCGGAGCCAATGTGGTATCCGTCCATCACGAACGAGTTAGCCATACCGCCGACATCAACGGCTGCTATCTCCGTCTGGAAATGGAAACACGTAACCAGGAACATATCGACCAAATACAATATACGCTGACGGCAGCGGGGTATAAGATTATTCCGGGATAACGTTAAGAAGCTGTCACAAAGACCTGAATCAAAGAAACAGATAACTTTTGACAGCCTCAAAACACGAAAAACTATATTTAATTAAAACACAACATTCTTTCGAATCTTTTCTTATTACTCACCATAGCCAGGATTTTGCTTGATCAGGTTATTAGCACCGATAATACTGTAATGTATCGGGAAGCGATTCAGATTTTTATTATTGGTTGCCTGATGATCCCACCAGCTTTCCGTCACATAAGCATCCCACCGAACCAAATCAGTACGTCTCCGTCCTTCACCCAGAAATTCCAGTTGCCATTCATCCAACATACGATATTTATCCAAATTGGCAGACGTGACAGGATCAGGATCGTTCCCGCCCTCAAAATAACGCTTCCGGACAGTATTGATCAGATCAGCGGCTCCCTCTTTGTCACCGGCACGCATCTTACACTCGGCCAACGTATAATAAATCTCAGCCAAGCGGATGACAGGAACATCCGGATCAAACTTACGTTTCATCTCATCCTGGTTGGGACGCGGACTGAATTTTACCAGCCGGACACAAGAGTTTTCTTCCGCCATGCCCACATTAGACGGGAGCGATTCGAGATCCGGATACTTCGCATCTTTACCCACTTTGGCAAAATAAGCGACCTGATCGACTACCGTAATTACTTCCCCTTTATATTCACGGCTTCCCGTACAAGTCCATTCCGGATGAATCGGATTAACTAACTTGCCAACAATGAACATGCCTCGATATTTACCGCTTCCTTCATATACATACGGTTGTTTGCGTACATCCCAATCGTGAAATTTTCCATAAGCACCTCCGAGTTTATACGGATACTTCTTACCTGTCGGATCCAGACTCGGTATCAATCCTATTCCATTGTTGGATCCGGAACCTTCCAAACCACCCAGATAATTTTTGTAATTATAAGGGACAGACCAATCCCAATAGCCGGCATCCGTCTCCAGTTTTGCATTCTGGCTCGGAATAGACCAGATCAGTTCCGGGCAGGCTTCATTGTCGAAACCAAAAATATTTGTCCAGTCGGAAGCCAACGCATACTGCCCATATTTCCCATCGATGATATCTTTACAGATACCGGCAGCTTCAGCAAACATATCTTTACCGATATAAGATTTTGCATTGAAATAAAGACGCACTTTCAACGCAGCGGCGGCAGCTCTGTTGATACTTCCGGTCTCTTGCGCTCCCAATTCCTCCTTTAGCGGAAGTTCGGGAATAGCCTCCGTCAATAAAGAATCGATAAAATTAAATGTTTCCAAATCAGTCGACCGCCCTTTGATATCACTTTGCGTCGTCGTATAGAGCGGAACACCGCCAAACAGATCAAGCCCGTCCAAATAAAGCGAAGCCACCAACACTTTCTGCTGGTTCAGCATCGACTCGCGTGTCCCGTCGGCAAAACCCAAAGCATCGAAATCGATTTTAGCCAAATCCTCCAAAGCATCCCAGGCCAAAGCTACCCCCATGGAAAAGCCATACCATCCGTTGTTGACAAATGCCATATCTTCGGTATAAGCATGATGATGCACTTTCTGGTAATAGGCTCCGTCATACCAGTCGCTGCCACGGGTTGGCAGGCAAAATTCATCTGTGCCAATTTCCTGCAAAGCCCAACGATCATTATTGGACCCGACAAACCAACGCCAATGTGTAAACGGACGGTTGAAGCGCTGCCACACGGCATCCTGAGAGGTATAAAACGTTTCAGGAACCGACTGCGAATAAAATGTCGGATCTATATCACAAGACGTAACAGCCAACAGGCTTATGATTCCTGATAAAAACAAATGGATTATATTTCTTTTTTTCATCTTACAATCTGTTTTAGAAGTTAAACTGCATGCCTAATGTATATGTGCGAACCATCGGATAAAAGCGTTCCGTATCCCAAAACTTCTCAGTACCCTGATCCCAGCCGGTAATGTTTACCTCCGGATTCATACCACTGTAACCGGTAATCGTACAGACATTGCCGACTGTGCCGTAGATACGTATCCGATCGATCAGATTCTTCGTATACTTCTTCATCGGCAACGTATAACCCAACGTAATAGCGTCGATCTTCAGGAAAGTACCGTCTTCCAGATAATAATCGCAAATCTGCTTTTCCCCTTTGATATGACTGAACTTGCCGTAAGCGTCTTTCAACACATTGAAATTACCTTGTCCCTGTATACCATAGTACATATTAATTGTGTTATAGACATCGAAGTCTATCCAGCTACGGAGGTTGACACCCAGATCAAAATTCCTGTAAGTAAATGTATGACTCCAGCCGACAATCAACTTTGGGGTATAGTTTCCGACATAACGTTTGTCATTCTCAGTCTTGTCCTTTGCAGGAATCACATTGTTGTCTTTGTCGTACAACAAAAAATTGCCCTCATCATCGAAACCGGCAAACTTCCAGATATAAAAAGAACCGATCGTCGATCCCTCTTCCATGCGTGCCGCATCACCCGGTGAACCCGGGGCAACGAAACCGTTACCGTTTTTATAAGTATTATTTCCCCAAAGCGTAGCAATCTTACCTGAATTATGGCTAAGATTTAAGTTGGAAGACCAAACAAAATCTTTTGTGCGAATGATATCTCCTCCGACTTCAAACTCCCATCCTTTGACTTCCATACTACCGATATTCTGCCACTGCGTGTTCTGTGTATAAGGAGGCTGAGGCACGGCCACTTCATAAATCAGATTGTCGATCGTACGTTTGAAATAGTCGAATTTTCCATATAGCCGGTTGCCAAATAAAGAATAATCAACCCCTAAGTTCCATTCTTTCTTCTCTTCCCATCCTAAATTCCGGTTCACATTCTGCGTTTTACCAAAAGAATAAGCCCATTCGCCATTCGGAAGCATCCAGTATGTATCAGAGCCCAGCATATCGGCCATATAAGAGGCATCGAAATCGTTATTGCCTGTCACACCATAACCAAAACGGACCTTCAAGTCATCTACCCATTTTACCTCTTTCATGAAGTTCTCTTTGGAAATACGCCAACCGGCACTGGCAGACCAGAAATTAGCCCAACGATTGTCTGCAGAAAACTTGGAGGAACCCTCATGACGTATGGAGGCAGATAATAAGTACTTATCCCGATAAGCATAGTTAGCACGGGCAAAGACAGAGAACAGACGTTCCGTGATATTTTTACCGGAACTCATGCCAGCCTTACCGTCACTCAGATAACTACCTTTGCCGATATCCCAATATTTCAGACCATCGACAGAGAAATTATAGTTATCCATACCGAAATTCTCGCCGTTATGCTCGAAATAAGAATAACCGGCGGTAACGTTCAAGCTATGATCTTCCTTAAAATCCTTTATATAAGAAAAATATCCCTCGGAAGTCAGATTCTCAGTCTTGCTGAATGCGAGATGCGCATGTCCTTTACGTGATTCGTTCAACTCAGAACGATGCGTCCGCGGCCAATATTGGTGCAACTCCCACTGGCGGTTTTCATACCCCAGGATCTGCTGGTAAGAGAGGCCTGGAACCGGTTTGATATTCAATTTCATATTCACCTCCGGCTTAAACCATTTGTCCACTCCGTAGTAATCCTCCAGCATAGCATCGGCCACCACGTTATAATCAAGCGATTCGTTCAACCACACATTATATCCGGTTTCATTTTCCGGATCATAAGGAGAACGTGTCGGGTTATTACGCATAGCCTGCTGGAAATTTGGAAAATGGTTGTTACGTGCAGCCTGCCGATAATCGACAGCCGGATGTATCTCCAACCAATCGTCAAACAGTTTGAAATTAGCATTCACACGCCCTCCATAATCCTGACGTCCATCCTGCTTGGCCACTCCCTGGTTCTTTTCATAGAAAAAAGAAGTATAGACCTGCGCCTTTTCGGTACCGAACTCCAATGCAAGATGATGCTTTTGCGAAAAATTACCATGATTCAGCAATTCATCCCACCAATCTGTATCCTGTCCATAATCGGTACCGATTTCATAATCTGCATATTCACGTCCGGAGAGCATTTCCGGAGCATTATATCCCTGTTTCTTCGTGAATTCGTTACTATAGGTTAGTTTCACTTTTCCATTCGTGTCCGAACCACTTTTGGTCGTAATCAGAATCACACCGGAGGCAGCCCGTGTACCGTAGATAGCTCCGGCAGAACCATCTTTCAAAATGTCGATCGACTTGATGTCGTCTTGCGTCAAAGACCGGATATCACCCCCCGGAAAACCATCGATGACGATTAGCGGAGCTTTGCCGGCATTGATGGAAGTCATGCCACGTAACTGGAATGTGGTGCCTGCATTGGCACTTCCAAGATTATACATCACCAGACCACCAATTTTGCCTTGCAAAGATGTAGAAATGTCGGCACCACTGACACCGACCATCAGGTCGTCAGCTTTCAAAGAGGTGATAGCGCTGGTGACTTGCTTTTTATCCAGTGAGCCATAACCGATAACTACAACTTCTTGCAGGGTCTCGGCATCTTCTACCAATTTCACTTGAATTGAATGCTGTTTCCCGACTTTCACTTCCTGGCTTATATAACCTATATAGGATATAACCAAGGTCGAATTATCCGGGATATTTTGCAGGATAACCATTCCATTATCATCTGATATATTCCCTATTGTCGTTCCTTTTACCACAACATTTGCTCCTATGACAGGCCCGGTTTCATCCCGTACCATAACAGTCACTGTTTTTTCCGCCTGATCAGGTATCCTGTTCTCTATCCAACTTGAGGTTAACAATTCAAGATTCTCATCCATAGCAAAAACTTCTGTCGGCAAACATAAAAACAAGCCACACATAATCTTTATTGCCTGGGAAATCGAATCCTTTCTTCCCGGGAGAAAATCACAATTCTTTTTTTGTTGCATTTTCTTGTATTATTTTACAGGTTAATAATAATTTGACAAGTCATAATTTTGACACGTCTAATGCCGAAGCATAAGACTTTACGGTCTCTATACCATTCACTTCACAGGCCTATTGATCTAAATGATTTTAAGAATTATTGACTTTACAAAGTTAAATTGAAAAGAGGTTACATTATATCCACATTATTTGTTACTTTTGACCGATAAAATAAGAATATTAATCAATTATTTACGAGTATGGAAACAGATTTGAAAAAACTGGTAGGACAACGCCTTCAATTACTTCGTCTGGAAAGGAATTTGACACAAGAACAAATGAGTGAAAAACTCAATCTTTCTACGAGTGCCTATTGCAAAATTGAATATGGCGAAACCGACCTCACCCTTACTCGTCTGAACAAAATAGCGGATATACTCAACATGTCCGCAGTTGAACTATTCACGAGAATAGAAGGAGATACGTATAATAACTATCCTAAAGATTATGGTCGCGTATGGATTACGCGTGACAGTAGTATTGTAAATGTAGACAATAGCGATGACCTCCGCGAATTGGTTAAATCTAATTCCCGTCTTATCGATGTTCTTTTGAAAAGGATTGAAGAGCTTGAAAAGAAATAAAGGTGTTTACTTGCTCCTATTCAGGACAACCACACCAAAATAACTTGTTTCAGATTTTGTCAGAAGCGAACTATCTTGTCCCCGTGCTTGACACGGGGTCGCAGAAGAACCGGCTGTATCAAAAAATACATACAGGATACGGTTTGTGCCTTTGCGATCCCGTGTCAAGCACGGGATCGGGATAGCTCAATTATTTCTAGATTGGAACATCCTTTAGCTACAGTTGCTTTGTTTACTATTGAGGACTCGCTTTTCACGTGCTGCACGAATTTTCACACCGACACGAAGAGATTCCAATTCTCTTTCAAGCTCATTGCGCTCCGGTGTCCCTATTTCACCATAATAACGATCTTTTATCTGATCTAATGATGTTACGTTCATTTCTTTGCCTCCTTTCCCATCTCAACTACAATCTTTCCCCCTTTCAACACTTCATCCTGTGGTATTTTAAAACCATCGACTGGCTTTCCATTCAAAGTCACTGATTGAATGTATTTATTTTCCTTAGATGCACCGGGAGCTTCGATCACAAAAGTTTTTCCCCGACCATACTTACCGTCCAGGCGGATCGTTATTTTCGGATAACGGGGGGATGCCAGTTCATAGAAAGGCTTTTCCGAACAACCGCCCTCCATCTGAAACAGACCGATGGCACTCATAACAAACCAACTACTCATCTGCCCCAGATCCTCATCACCCGGATAAGCGTCATAAGGGGTAGTCCCGTAATACTGTTCCTGTATAGCACGTATCCATTTCTGTGTCAGATGGGGAGCACCTGCCCAATTGAAAAGATAAGCCACTTCCATAGATGTCTCGTTGCCATGATTAATCGGAAAGGCCGAAAAATTATCGCCGGCCGCATTGAAATTGGCATGCGACGACTGCTCCATCGCCTTATCCAGGCGGCTTATAAAGCGTTCTTTACCGACCTCACGAATTAACTTTTCGGGGTTATGAGGAACAAACCAGGAATAATTGAAAGCATTCCCTTCCGTAAATCCGGGAGTATGATACGGATCGAAAGGTTCCACCCAGTTTCCATGTTCATCTTTGGGCCGCATAAAACCGGACTCAGGATCAAACAAGTTACACCAATTGTTCGAACGTTTATCAAATAATTTAAAATCATCGGTCTTCCCCAGGATCTTAGCCATCTGCCCCAGGCACCAGTCATCATAAGCATATTCCATCGTATTAGAAACCGTCCCTTTTCCTGCAGGAATATACCCATACTTCATATAGGGAACTAAATTCTCAACACCAACAGTTCCACCGCCTTCGTATTTCTGAGGAGGTGTCGTCATCATCTTTTTCAAACCATCATACGCAATATTCAAGTCAAAATCACGTATACCACTTTGCCAGGCTCCCAGAATCTGAGAGATCGGATGCATGGCAACCATAACACCGGTATGTTCGATTCCGGCAGGGTCCGTATTGAACCATCCGCTATTCTGGTAAAGCTGAATAGCCGAACGTGCCCATTGGCTGGATATTTCAGGAGCCATCAGATTAAATAACTGCTGATTATTCCAGAACGTATTCCAATATTCACCGCTCACGATACAATCGTCCGGTTTCTCCAACTGCCTGATCCGCTCGTCTTCATCTACAAAACGACCATCCACATCGCTCCAGGTTGCTTTAGCTGCCAAGGCACGATAAAGATTCGTATAGAATTTTTTCTTTTGCAGGTAATCATCTGTTTCAATCGCTATCCTGCCCAGATATTCATCCCAGACGGAACGGGCATTATCCACGACTTTCTCAAAATCCCAACCAAACGGATCAGCCAGTTCCTGTTTCAGGTTATTTCGTGCCCCAGCCATATCAACCAGAGAGACACCCGAACGGACAAGAATCTCTTCATTCTCCTTCGTCTTATAATTTAGGAATATACCGACATCACCTTTGCCATCTATCTGCGTGATATTCTGTTTTATTTCAGCAGGAGTCTCAAACTCGTGATTCCTGTTCCATCCAGGGATATAACCGGTTACCGGTTTAACACCTTCGTTCACCCATCCCCCCATCGAATCAAAAGGCTTACTAAATTGAAGGACAAAATATAACGTATAGTTCTGCTCCAACGTATAACCGGTAAAAGCATTATAATAAGTCGCATACCCTTCTATCTCAGTATCATTTACTTTCGTGATATGCGCATTCACCAGATTATGCGGATACTCGTTGGGAGTAAACATATCGATCAGAATCCGGGCATCTTCCCTGGCCGGGAAAATATACCGTTGCAGGGCTGCACGACGCGTTGCCGTAATCTCCGCTTTGATCTTTGTGTCGGTCATATAAACGGAATATCTGCCTATTTCAGCTTTTTCGGAAGCCTTATCGATACGCGAACGATAACCTTCGTCGGGAAAATCCTCCCGTCCAGGATTTACTTTCAGTTCCCCGCAGGTAGGCTGCATCAGGAATCCGGTCATGGTCCAGTCGCTGAAATGATTGAAGCCCATGATATTTTCAATCGTATATTCATATCCGGCTTTCCATATCTCATCCTGGTTATCAGGGGCGATCTGCACCATACTCAGCGGGAGACTCGGTCCGGGTTTGAACATCCAGCGTGAATTACCGGTACCCATCAGCAGGTCGACATCATCCGAATAAGAATGAAGAGGCTGCCGGCTACGGGTAATTTCTCCTTTATAAACAATCTCCTTGCCATCCTGAATCGTGAACTGCAAAGTTTCCTGTTTGTCATTGGTCTTGGCAGCAGGCATCCATATCTCCTGGATACTCTCACCCGTTTCAATCACACGCGAAACCGGCTGGCATCCCTCTATCCGGAACGTCAGTTCCCGGGAATGGTCAAACTGGTTCATATCCACCAGGACCGGTTGCATACGTTCCCCGTTTTCTTTCCGGTATTCGAACGGAGCTGCTTTGACAGAACGTATCAGGGAAGAAGAAGCTTTCCCCAGCCGAATGCCGGCCGGTGTTTCCAAACGGATACAATCAAAAATCGCCCAGGTTCCTTTAATTGTTCCCAACTGGATTTTATTCATCCCGGCAGTAAGCCACGCAGCAGGAAACTGTATTTTTATTTCTTTCGCCTTTCCGGTCTCCTTGTTCGTAAGTAACTCTCCTGAGTTTTCTCCGTTCAACTCTTCCTCAAACCGGTTACCGTTTATCTCCACCCGTATCTTCACAGGATGGCTGTTATGCGCCCCGGTAAAGAAAAAAGTCAGGGAACATTCTCCCTGCGCAGAGACCTTATCCAGATTAAAAAACACAGCAGGGAAATGGCGGGGATGAAACCCGGCCCAATATCCGCCGCCAGCCCAGCTATCCAGCGGTCCCGGCAAAACATAAGGCCAGTGCTTACCGGCCGACGAATAACCGACATAAAAAGATTTCTCCCCTCCGAAATTAGCCAAAAAACTATTATAGTTATCGGGATACAAAGCAAACTCGGCAGCTGAATTATCCTGCTTGCCTATTTCAAAAAGGATCTTGTTCCCTGCGTACGTACCGGAAGACAGTAGAATAAAAAGAAGAAAGAATAGATGTTTCATTTTAATTAATCAAATTAGCATACAAAAATAAAAGAATCCATGGACAATCTATTTATACATTTTTTCTATTGAGTTATATTATCTTACGTTTAAAGGAGAGTCATAATTGAGAAAACGTACAAATACTCAATGGCGATGGCGGGCCAACCTGCACCTGCGGGGCGAACAGGTTTTGCAGATGTAACTGATACGAACAGGAATAACAGCCGGCAATCCGCCAGACAATCATTTATTTGCCGGCATTCATTATTCCCGAATCATTATCCTGGTTATATATCTTCTTCCCATCACTCTGGTATTTGCGACCGAACCGGAAATTCCAGGCAAAGGTCAGGAAAAAGGCATGAGAGCTTTCATTGATATAATTCTCCTTGTACGAGGAAACATACTTATTCCAGTTTTCATAAATCCGTTTATAGTTATTGGCAAAAGGATTGATCATACCGGCTCCGACTGAGAACTGTTTATAATTATACCGGACCATCAGCATATGAAGATTCTCTCCGCTCGACATTTTCTCTCCCCAGAAACTATTCCGGCGGTTGTAAATACTGAACATAGCCGTCAAATGTTTATACTGCCCCATTATCTCTGCACGATAATACCAGTTCGTATAGGTATGCCGGTAATCTTTCCCATCACTCCAGTAACGGTTCACGCCTCCGCTGAGAGAAAATTGCAGGATATTCCATAACATACCGGCCCGCAGGTTCAACTCGCCATTCAAGGACTGAAAACCATCCTGATTTTCATAAGTATGAATAAACATGCCATCCTCAATAAAAGTAGATTCCATTATCGCTTTCGGAGCATTCCGATAACGGGAAGACAAGCCGACAGAGACTTTCCCCTTCCGGTATTCCATATACAAATCAGCCTGGTAACGGTTGTACGGATTCAGGTCCGGATTTCCCCGCTGTATCTGCATCGAATCGATCAGTTGCTCGACAGCACTCAACTCCGACAGTGCCGGCGGATTGTTCGTCAGGCTGCCATTCAGGCGCGCATAGAAATTATCAGAGAAAGCATAACGGAAAGAAAAACGAGGCCAGAACGTATAGGTCTGATAACCATCTTCCCCTTCCTGTTTCAGCCATGAACGGGTAACACCCACACCCAACGAATAATTGAGCTTTTGCCATTTGCCCTGAAACTCGGTATATAAATAGGTATCCGACTGTTTCATCTCCGTTTTATATGTCATATTTCCATCATAGGTATTCTCCGAAAAGGCTTGTGAATGTTTCAGTCCTGCACTTAACCGGCCTTTTTCAAAACCTTTTTCATAAATACCTTCACCAATCACGGAATATTTATTCCCTTTTACACCGGAGTAGATATCAGTCAGCAACAGATCGTTCTGCTTTTCCTGATAAGTACGCTTGGAGTCGGTGTAGATATATGTTCCGACCAGGTTGAGCGCCAGAAACTGTTTGTGCTTCAGGTTCTGCTGATAATATAAATCGACATACGGACGATGTGTTTTTTTATCATTGTTGTCCCGCATATCCGTTACATGGTCCGGATACTCGACATTATACAACTCACTTCTGTAATCCGTATGTGGTTGCAGATACCCCCAGTAACCCAGCTTTGCATTCAGCAGATATTTATCCGGTTCTTGATAATTATAGGTGAAAGAACCGCCATGATTCAGTTCCTGAAAATGTCCGGGCTGCCCTTTTTCATACCGGTGCAAAGAGGTACCGTCTTCAAAGAGGAAAGATTCTTCATTCGTGCGCCAGCATTTGTAAAAGTCACGCGGACTGGCATAATAACTCAGACCAAACTCCGATTTCTTATGATTCAGTTTGGCTGATATTTCATCATTATGGAATACTACATGCGGGGAATTCATCATATCCAGGCTGACGGAGCCACCTGTTTCGTACCGGCGGGTGATATAATTCAATACGGCTTCGGCATCTCCGTAACGCAGGCCGGGATTCTCCAGGTATTCAATACGTATGATATCGTTCGGCTGCAATGCAGAAATATCTTTTGCATCCACCTTCGCTCCATTCAGACAAAGCTGTACGGAGCCACCGCCGGAAACACAGATATCCCTTGTCATCGGATTCACCTGAATGCGCGGTAACATCAGGGCCTGAAGCAAATTCACCCCATTTGTAGAGGCTGCCAGCTGTTGTTTATTGGGAAATACGATCTTACGGTCCGCCCGGTTGACAATATTGGCGGCTGTAACTGTCACCTCATCGAGTTGTTCCGCTGCTTCATTCAATGTTAGTTTTCCCAAATCAACTGACTTGGAAAGGCCATTCAGATCGGTTATATTATCTGTATACCCAATAGCGGAAATAATCAGACGATAACTGCCTGTTTCTATTTTTTCCAACTGAAAACGTCCCTTCGTATCAGTCGATACACCTGTGACAAAAGTTGAATCGAGCGTTTGCAACACGACATTGGCAAATTCAACAGAGGCATCCGTGCTTCCATCTGTCACCATTCCGGAGATCTTTATCTTTTGCGCATAACATAGACTGACTGACAGAACAGCACCTAAAATAAATAGATATATTCTTTTCATATAACATAGAATTTGAGTGATTATCTGAAGGCAAAGGTAGAGCCTCCGCAGTAGACAACCTTGAATTCCATGTGGACAAAGAATACCGAGTACCTGTACAATCACGCACAGTTAAACAACTAATAAACAAGCAAATAAAAGAATCTATATTTTTCAAGTGGACAAATCACCCCATCAAAATCCCCACAGATAGACATCGGCCGGCTGATCCTTCCCGATCAACTCATTTTTTCCCTGATTAATCCGCTCCTTTATACGTTGTTTCCGTTTGGTGACGGAAGAGGGAGCAATACTATACAACCGGGCAATAGCCGAGGTGGACAGTTGTAATTTAATCAGGCAGCAGCACTGAATATCTTCTTCCGTCAGCAACGGGAAAGAAGCACGAAGCCGCCCGGTGTAATTATTAAATATCTTGTCTATCAATTTATAAATGACAGGCCAGTCTATATCCGACAGATTACGGACTTCTCCTTTGTACAAACGTTCCAACTCTTTATATTGCAAGATAACCTGAAGAGACAATTGTTTCGTGCTGGTTGTAAGCGCTTGGTTTTGTATAACCATCCGCTCATACGAATCCATTTCAATGTTTTTTTCCGGAATATTCTGAGCATATCGGGCCATTTCCTGTTGCAGCTGCTTCTTTTCCCGGTTCAATAGCTCATTCTCCTGACAGATCCGTTCAATTTCAGATAGTTGGTCGTTCAATTGCTGTTCGGCTATTTCCTCCTGCTCCGACTGGCGGGCTGACAATTGTTCGATCGCCTCCTCATTTTGCCGGATCAGCTGTTCCTTTTCGCTTAATGCAATTTGATGCAGTCGCATCTGCTCTCTCATCTGCCGGATAAAACGTTCCTTCTTCAACAATTTACGTTGGTATAAATAAGCCAGGAAGAAAATCAGGCAAGCGGCTGCCGACAGAATATAAAGAGTCAGGCGGTGGTTCCGGTCTTTTTGAATCTTCAGATTCAGATTCCTCCGTTCCAGTTGGTTCTGCACAAACAACCGCTCTTTTTCTATTGCCACATTCCTTCTTTCCACCGATGCCACCTTTTCACAAAAATCATAGACAGCAATGATATTCAGAGCATTATTCTTCTTTACATCATAAACACTACGAAGCAGTTTCTCCACATAAAAAAAAGAGGTACGATATCCGTTCCCGTAATAATCCCGGGGGATTAAATCGCAACAATATTCCAATTGTTTCAGGTAAACCTCCGCAGAATCCAATTTCCCCAGATTTAACCAAAGACATACATAAGTAGCAGTCTTCACAATACTATCATGCAGATGTTTCGGAGGATATTCCCGATCAAACTTCCTCATCAGCGGCAAAGCCTTTTCACTCTGATGGAAAGCATTCAAACCATCTATATAATTACGGAGAATCGAACTGTTATCAACTCGCAGCTCTTCCGCCAGTTTTAGTGCCCGTATCATATAATGCTCCATTGAATCCGGTTCCTGCCGGGAAGCATAATAACAACCGAGACCATACAAACAATGAATCATCTGCAACGAATCTAAAGCATAATAATCGAATATAATGTGCTTAACGTCTTCAGGTACCAGAGAAAGATTCCCCGGAAGCAGATCATGATAACCCAGAGTCGAAGCAAGCTCCACCAGCAAAGTGGTATCTTTATTGTTTGCTGCAATCTGTATTCCTTTTGAAATAAACTCTTTAGCCTCTTCCCTTTTATCTCCCGAATAGTTCACCTGCATGGCAGCTAACATATATGCTTCTGTCAGACGAGGGGATTGTTGTTGCTCATAACAACGAAGTGTATAATGAATCAGCGAATCATTCACCATATTCCGTCCCTGTCGTTGATGCAGCCGGGTGATCCACCAGCCATATTCCGCCCGAAGGCTATCCGAGAGTTCAGCTGGAACGACCTGCTCTTCCAGTATCATCGCCAGGCTGTCCGGATTTTCCCGCAACAGACGTTCAGCCAAACCTTCATCCGGAAAGAAAGCCTCCTGCCGTCCCCACTGACAGGAAGGTAAAAGGACAGTAAAGAACAAGATCAGACAGCAGATGTATTTCATACGAGCGTTATTATAAAGGCTACAAAGATAATGATAATACCCCGGCAAAAGAAGCCTGTGAATAAAGTCTGACCGGTTTACCTCAAAAATATCATTATAATTATTTCATAATAAGCATATTATAACTACATTTGCATTATTGTAGCGAAAGTTACAGTAATATTGACTACAATAGAAGGATAGCTTATGAAATTTTACAATAGAAATAAAGAATTACAATTACTACATGACTGGGAAGAGTTGTCTGCCGAAGCAGCACAAATGACAATTGTAATCGGGCGCCGGCGTGTCGGAAAGACTACATTGATTAAGAAAGCTTTCGAAAACAAAAAGATGATTTACTTCTTCTGTACTAAAAAGAATGAAGTACTTCTCTGCGAAGAATTTGTAGCAATTGCCAAAGACATATTAGGTACAGATATCCTTGAATACCGTAACTTCCGGGATTTATTCCGATATCTGATGCGCATATCAACTGAACAAAACTTTACATTAGTAATAGATGAATTTCAGGAATTCTATTATATTAATCCCGCCATTTACAGCGAAATGCAAAATGTATGGGATGAAATGAAAGATCACGCAAAAATAAACTTAGTACTTTGCGGCTCGATCTATTCACTCATGAAACGCATATTCGAAAACTCCCGGGAACCACTATTCCAACGAGCCGATCATCGCATTGTGTTACGCCCATTCACAGTAGATGTGATAAAAGATATCATAAGAGATCATTTCCCATCTTTCACTCCGGAAGATTTACTGGCTTTTTATACAGTAACCGGAGGTGTTGCACGGTATATAGAACTATTAATCAAGAGCAAAGCTTTTACAAAAGAGAAAATACTGGATACTATTTTCAGCGAAAACTCTTTCTTTTTAGAGGAAGGAAAAAATGTTCTCATAGAAGAATTTGGAAAGGATTATACTGTTTATTTCTCTATTCTTTCCCTAATAGCCTCTTCTAAAACATCCCGACCGGAAATCGAAGGCGAATTAGGTGTTTCAGTCGGTCCCCAATTAAAAACATTGGAAGAAGACTTTAATGTCATTACCCGTACCAGTCCAATATTTTCAAAGCCGAATACCCGGCAGATCCGTTATTATATTGATGACAATTTCCTGAACTTCTGGTTTCGCTTTATTTACAAATACAGAAGCGCAGTAGAAATATCCAATCTGGGATTCATTCGACAGGTGGTAGAAAGAGATTACAACACATATATAGGACGAATACTTGAAAAATATTTCCGAGACCAGCTAATCTTATCCAAAGAATGGTCTGCTATCGGTTCTTATTGGGAAAACGGAAATAAAAACGAAATAGATATCGTTGCCGTAGACGAATTCAATAAGAGAATGGTCATCGGTGAAGTAAAACACAATCCTAACGAGATCAACTTAGGGACATTAGAATATAAAGCCAAAAATATTGCTGCAAGCCATAAAAAGTACACAATAGAATATAAAGGTTTTTCTCCTGATGACATGTAAGGTAAGTCTGCTCCCGGGAAAACATGCGAAGGGAAAAAAGTACTTTACTCCTTCGCGGCCAACACATAAACCCTGTGCGTTTTATATCCCATCTCACGGATGATACCTTCTTCCAAAAACTGTTTCAGCTCTTTGCCTGCCCGGTAACGAGTACAATTGTTCAACTCTGCATAATCCGATTCATTGATGCTTTCATGCTTGCGGATATATTCCAACATCTTTTCTTTCCGGGTTTCGATGGGTTCAGAAGAAATATTTTCTCTTTTTACTTTCTTGGGACGTTCTTCTTTAACCATCTCCTTCAAACGGTTGGAACAGCGAAAATTCACCCCGTCGACAGAAACACTAAACCTGATTTTTCCGTTTTCCTCAGAAATTTTCCGGGTACGCAACGCCGGGGAGAAATGTCCGATCCCCTCCAACTCGATACTATATCCGTAGCCAAGTTCCCTACCCATATATACGGTCAATGCTTCCAGCACACCTTTTATATCGGCCGAATTAACCGTGCAAGCATCCGAGAGATCTCTGCATATCTCTTCAAGACCTTTTGTTCCTCTCGAAACAAGACGTGCATGTTCTAAGTTATCTTTACTCCCTTTAGGCCGGGGAGTCTTATAAACACTGAATTTGATACTCATGGGAATTTGATTTAAAAGGTTACGTACGACATTTTTCGGGATGCCATACTGTACTAAATTTTATGCCTTACTAACTTATTGCCGACAGCCATCAGTAATATAACTGATAACTATCGATAATATTACTGATGGCTATCGATAATATTATCGAAATCAATCGGCAATCAGTTTGTTGCGGTACAAATATACGAAGGAAAGGGATGAATTATTCACCGGAACAGGATATTTTAGGTTAAATAGACTACCTCTGTTTCAATCCCGCAAATTACGAACTAAATTTCATTCATTCAGAATGAGTAAAAATATCGTTTTTTATTCATTTGCAATGAACAAAATATTATTATAACGATACAGAGTCATGAAAGAATCAGTAGCCAAAGCAGAATCTGAGTGATCTACTTTGGCTACTAACTAAATTATTCTATATAACCAACACTATACATTATAATACTCTTCCCATCCTTTGCGTGGCGGCTGTCCGCTCAGCATCTGGTTGGCGAAGCTGTCGTTGACGATCTCTTTGGTGGTGCGGTCGAGAACTAACTTACGGTTCAGGCGCTGTGCCAATACACCCAGGCAGAATACCTGGCTCAGCGGACCGGCGATAGAGAACGGTGAACGGGGCTTTTCCTTGCCCTGGCAAGCCAACAGGAAGTTCGCGTAATGGTTGGAAGGACTCTTCTGGTATTCGGGAAGGGTTGGATTCATTTCCTTGGCAATCTTATCCGGGATGACAGACAATGTACTTCCATGAGAACCTCCTTTGAATGTCAGCGTCTTCGTATAAATTTCCTTACCCGGATTCAGTTTCATCAATTGCAGTTTGCCACCGGCTACAGTCGGAATATTCGGATCGACATCCGAAGAACCGAAGTTTTCAGGAACAGGAGGGATATTATCCAGACCATCGTACCAGGTAACATCTATTCCCGGCATATCGCCTCTTTCGGGGAATTTGAACAGGATAGTCGACGACATCGGGAAGAAGAATTTATTATGATCTTTCAGATACAACGGGTTGATCTCTGTAGGCAATCCCATATCCAGGAATTCGTGTGCCGTATCCAGAATATGTGCACCCCAGTCACCCAGCGCGCCCATACCGAAGTCATACCAACAACGCCATTGTCCCATATGATAATCATGGTTATAGTCATGATGCTGCACTACCCCCAGCCAGGTATCCCAATCCATTGTTTCAGGAATCGGTTCTCCCATCGGCATATGCTTGATATTCGGATTCCATCCGTGCCAACGACGCGGAGAGTTCATATGAGCGGTGATAGCTGTTACATCCTTTATCAGACCAGCTTCTTTCCATGCCTTGAACTGGAAATAATTGGCTTCGGAATGTCCCTGGTTACCCATCTGTGTGACCACGCCATATTTCTTTTCACCGCGCATCATCAGTTCTATTTCCTGGAAAGTACGCGCCATCGGTTTTTCAACATATACATGTTTGCCGTGGGCCATTGCCTCGATTGTGATCGGGAAATGGGCATGGTCGGGAACCCCCACCGTCACAGCATCGATCTTATCCGCCATCTGATCGAACATCTTACGGAAATCCTGATAACGGGGAACTTTCGGGAACATGGAGATCAGTTCCTGCGTATGCTTCGCCCCCATATCCACATCGCAAAGGGCTACAACATTACACAATCCGGTCTTATACAATTCCTTGGCAATTTCACCACCCCGGTTACCAATGCCAATAAATGCGATATTAACTTTCTCGTTCGCACTAACGAACGGTACACCCGGCATTGCACCAGCCTTCGAAGGGATCCAAAACGAAGGTATTGCAGTAGCTGCCGATAATGCCAATGCCCGTTTCAGGAACGAGCGACGTGAGATGTCTTCTGATTTCATGGTATTCTATTTAGATAATTAATATTGTCTGCGCAAACATTAAAAACATCAACTTCGCAAAAATAGATATTTTTTGTTGATTTGAAAGGAATTAAGGCAGAAAGTTCATTAATTATCCGAAAACTTTACCAGGCATTATTCACCGTATGATCAGCCAGTACCGTTTCCACCATCTTTCTGTAAACCTCGACACCCGTTGCTATATTCCTGGAAGCATCGGCACTTCCCATGCCATAAACCACCAATGGCGTCTGCCAGGTCATTCCGGCATGTATTGCACATCCCTGATAAGGACGCAGAAGTTCATCCATCGTGAAACAATTCCTGCCTCCGCTACGGTAAGCGGCATACTCCGAACCTGTTGTAGTGACGATCTGCAACGGCTTGCCGGCTACAGCTGGTGTCTTTGCCAGGGAAGTAAAGACCTCGTCCAGCCATCTTTTCAACAACGAAGGTGCTGACATCCAGTGGAAAGGAAATTGAAAGACCACCATGGAAGCATCGGATATAATCGTGCTCCACACATTTACATCAAAAGACTGATCCTGATATTCATACAGATCGTATACCATCACGCCATCGATATCTTTTACCGCATCGGCTAAAGCCTTGTTAGCCTGTGATTCTTTCAGATTGGGATGAGCCAAAAGAACTACTACTTTTTTTGAAACGTCATTCATATTATTGTGTTTTATAATGTAAAATCGTATTAAAACATAAGCTTTCACAAAGCTAAACAAATCCATGAAAATACATCAGGGAGATTTAGATTAAAATTACCAGCATTATCTAAATAACAATTGATTACATAAAAAAAGCATTTCAGCAGGAGAGAAAAATAGCAGACAATAGAATATTTAACATATCGAAACATTCAAAAAAGACTCGATACTGTAAATTAAAAATTAAGGCAAACAAATGAACTATAAATATATAGTCAGCATTTTACATTTTTCTAAATGATATTGTTCTAGTAGAACTAATTCATAATATCTATCAAAAAATAGATTAGTAGTTAACATCTCATTTCTGACCTCATTTTTTTATAATTAATTACAACTAATTTGTAACAAAATTAACCCTTTTAGCGCACACAAGCTGGCGATTAACTAATTTAAAATAGATTTATCCTATTTTAAGCAATTCATCATACTTTCTTTTTGACATAATTCCATAGTTCTACTAGAACTATGATAATAATTTAATTGATGCTGAAACACATTATACACACATCTATTTTTACTTATAAATCAAACGCTTATGTCTAAAAAATTGAAATTTCCAAGCTTGATTTTGCTTGCCGGTGCATTAGCATCTCCGATAGGAGTCTACGCCGACGTATTGCCCGACAGGCAAAGTGTAAACATTTCCCAACAGAGTGGGAAAGTAACCGGAGTCGTAGAAGACGCATTAGGTCCGGTAATTGGAGCTTCTGTGGTAATCAAAGGCACCACTAATGGTATTATGACTGATCTTGACGGTAAATTTACACTGGATAACGTCAAAAAAGGTCAAGTCCTACAAATCTCTTTTGTCGGATACAAAACAAAAGAAATCGCCTACACGGGACAAACGACAATGAAAATTCTTCTGGAAGAAGATTCACAAGCCCTGGATGAAGTTGTGGTAACAGCCCTGGGTATGTCGCGTGACAAAAAATCACTGGGTTACGCCATGACAGAACTGAAAGGAGATGAAATCGCCAAAGTAAACTCTCCTAACCCGATCAATGGTTTGCAAGGTAAGGTTGCCGGTGTACAGATTAACATGGGTAACTCCGGCCCGCAATCTTCACAACGCATCATTATTCGTGGTAACACCTCATTGGGCGGTAACAACCAGCCGATTTTCGTTATCGACGGTATTATCATCGACAATGAAGTAACAAAAACCGGCCAGGGCCAAGACTGGGGTAATGACCTGAAAAACTTGAACTCCGACGACTTCGAGTCTATGTCTGTCTTGAAAGGTGCCGCCGCTACTGCCCTTTACGGTTCACGTGCAGCAAACGGTGTGATCTTGATCACCACCAAGAAAGGACGCAAAGGAGAAGGTATCGGTATCTCTGTTTCTCACACGCAACAGTGGGAAAAGATCTATGCAACCCCTGATTTGCAAAACGAATTCGGTTCCGGTTCATCCCCCGTTTGGGCGTTGAATGATGACGGTTCTGAAAACCGTTATACCTCGGCCGGACGTAGTTTCGGACCGCGTTTCGACGGCAAGCCGTTCTATGTGGACGGTCAGGAAATGATCTATTCTGCAAAAACAAACAACTTGCAGAATTTGTATAAGACCGGCCGTTACATGAACACAAATGTGGCATTGCAAGGTGGTTCTGAAAAAAGTGCATTCCGTTTTTCTTATTCAAATCTGAATTCCGATGGTTTGACTTTCAACAATGAGTTCAAACGTAATTCATTCAGCTTAAACGCCTCACACGATATTAGTTCTCGTTTGAAAGCAGAAGGCGGTTTCTCTTATATCGAATCAACGGCACAAAACCCGACTCGGCAGGGTGGAGCTGGATCGCCGATCTACGACTTCATGTACAGCATCGCCCGCGAATATGACACAGACTATTGGCTGAAAGATAAAAAATACATCAGCCCGGCAGGCGACGGTTACAACTCGATGGACCCATACGGATACTCTAAAACCATCTACGATTACTTGGAAAACATCTACACACAAGATGAAATGAGCGTGCGCGGATACTTGAACCTGGATCTGAAACTGTTGGATTGGTTATCTGTAAAAGTAAAAGGTGACATCTATAAATTGTACACTACCAACGAGTCAAAAGTAATGGCAACAGGCGCCAGCAAGTACGATGGGGCAGCTTACAAGATCCATGAAAACAAGAAAGACCAGTACAAAATTACCGGTATGTTGACGGCCAACCATTCGTTCGAAGACTTCAACATCAGTGGTAGTGTGGCAGTTGAGCAGTGGGATACTCGCAGCGGATACCATAAAACCGACTCGAAGAACGGTTTGCGTGTACCCGGCCTGTTCGACATGACCAACTCTGTGCAACGTGCCGAAACAAGCGTGAGATACAATACCAGCCGTAAACGTATCAATTCAATCTATGCGTTTACCAATATGGACTACAAAGGCGTTTACTTCTTGGATATCACCGGACGTAACGATTGGTCGTCTGCATTGATCTATCAGAACGGAACCGGAAATACCTCTTACTTCTATCCGTCGGTAGGTGCCTCTTGGTTGTTTGTTGAAGGTCTGCGTGAACACATGCCGGAGTTCATCTCTTTCGGTAAGTTAAGAGCTTCTTACGCCATTGTGGGTAATGACTGTGCACCGTATTTAACAACAGGTACAGGTTACTATGCTTTCGACAATACATTCGATAATCAATTAAGTAGCGGAACTTATCCGTATTACAAATTTGACAAGGATGAATTGCCTAACCTGGATTTGAAACCTGAAAAACAACACTCTATCGAAGTTGGTTTGGATATGCGTTTCCTGAAGAACCGCTTAGGTTTCGACTTTGCTTGGTATAAGACCAATACGAAGAACCAAATCCTGGGATTACCGATCGCATCTGAGTCGGGTGTAGGCAAACGCTGGATCAATGCCGGTGATATCCAGAATAAGGGTATCGAGTTATTGATCACCGGTACTCCGATCGAAACAAAAGACTGGCGTTGGGACTTGTCTTTCAACTTGACACGCAATACAAACAAAATTGTTTCCCTGTTTGAAGGTGTCGACAAGTATCAGTTAGTAGGTGGCGGTACAGATACGCAGGGATGGGCAACCGTTGGCGGTTCTTACGGTGATATCTATACTTCATACGGTTACACACGTAATGAAAAGGGCGAAAAACTATTAAATGCAGACGGTTCTTATCCTCGTTCAAACGAAAGTGTAAAGATCGGTTCCTTGCAACCCAAATTCTTGTGGGGTGCTAATACTTCCGTAAGTTGGAAGGGCGTTACGTTGAATGCTGTAATTGATGCCCGTTTCGGTGGTGACATCTTCTCTGCAAGTTATTACTATGGTATGAATTCCGGTAATATCAAGTCTTCACTGGCTGGTCGCGATACACAATATGGCGGTCTACCTCGTACATTGGCCGACGGGAGAACCGTTAACGATGGTGTCATTCCGGAAGGTGTATTCATGCCCGGCACAGAAATCAAGGGACAGGATGTATCCGGCATGAGCTATCAGGCTGCTTACGAAAAAGGATTGGTTGAACCGCTGTCGGCCTACAAGTATTACGACAATGTATATAGTTGGTCTGGCGGTATCCGCGAAGAAGGTATCCACAAATGTTCATGGATTGCGCTGCGTGAAGTCTCCGTACATTGGCAATTACCTAAAAAATGGGTAGAAAAAGCATATATGCAGAATGTCAGTGTAGGCTTGATGGCACGTAACCTGGGTTTCCTGTATAACAGCTTGCCCGACAACATTCATCCGGAAGGTTTGAATACAACTTACAGTTCCGAATATATGGAAAGTGGTGGTGCGGTATTCTCACGTAACATCGGCTTCAGTGTTAATGTTTCATTCTAATCAAACGTATAGTCAAATGAAAAAGATTAAATATTATATTTTCGGTGCTTTAGCATCTATGGCTGCATTGACCTCTTGCGATGCAGATTTTACCGAAATCAATAAAAATCCCGATACGGTGTATGAGGTCGATCCGGAAGTATACCTCTATCAGGTAGAAAATGCGATGCTCAATGCCGGAGAAACCTGGGCAGATTCTTATGCCTGTCGTTTACGCTGGATGCAGTATTGTACAGGTATCTGGGGGTACGGAACGACAAACTTTACAGAGTGTGCCGGATGGGGTGGTACAGTCTATGGCAACTATAATACTGCCGGAAAGTACGCAACACATATCCCTTATTACATCCAAACAAATTTACCGGAACAGGAAGCTGCTTATAGCAACTTGATAGAAGTGGCTCGTGTCCTGCTGATCACCAAAGGTATCCAGACCTCCGATGTATACGGTTCATTGGCTTATACAGATGCCTGGGGAACACGTAACGGACGTCCGGAAATCCTCGAACCGGCATTTCAAACACAAGAAGAGTTGTACACCATCTGGAATCAGGAACTGAAAGAAGCTGCTAATAAGCTGGCTACCGCTACGAACCAGATTTCTTTCAAAAATTACGACCTGGCGTATAATGGCGATATGACTAAATGGGTGAAAGCCGTTAACGCTGTACGCCTGCGCTTGGCATTACGTCTGTTGAACCGGAAACCGGAAGAGGCTAAAGCCATTGCACGAGAAATATTGTCATCCGGTAATATATTCGACAACATTGACGATAGTTTCGTCCTTTATTTCGATAATCACTGGACTACATTGGGCGACTGGCATTCAGTCATTGACATGGACCGTGCTTCTGTCTGCTTCATGAATTATCTGAAAAAATACAACGACCCACGTAAACGTCTTTTCTTCCAGATCAACAACCTGACTCCGGAAAATGTCGCTGCATTCAACGCACTGGAAACAACAACTCCCAAACAAATCATTCCTACCAATTTGAGCCGTTGGGAAGGTGGTCACGTAAGCTATGATTTGCAGGCAGAAGATGTTTGTCGTACTTCGCGTTATCTGGATGATATCGATATGCGCCCGATGAACAGACCACAGACTCGTCTGTGGAAAGGGGCACAGGATGAAGGTACAGCAGGCGGCTGGGTGCCATTGGTGACTTATGCAGACTTCTGCTTTATGGCTGCCGAATTTACATTGGAAGGTGTGGCTAATACGAAAAGCGCACAGGAATGGTACGAAGAGGGTGTAAGAGCTTCTTTGAAATTCTGGAGCAAGATTGCCGACTACTGCAAAATCAACAACTACGAAGCCATTACAGAAGCTGAAATCGACGAATACATGGCACAGGAAGGAATTGCTTGGAACAGCGCTATGGCTAAAGAACAGATTTATTGCCAGACTTGGATAGAACACTTCAAGAACAACAATGAATCGTGGGCGATGTACAAACGTGTAGGCTATCCGAGTACAACCTCTACTTTGGTTACTTGGGAACCGATCCATGTGTACGGCGAATTACAACAAGTTCCGCGTCGCAAAAAATTCACTATGCCGGCAGATGGTTCTCCTAACTATGCTAACCAAGTAAAACGCTTGGAAGATATGCAAAAGGAATCTAACTTCGGTCGTTTGGATAGTGAACATGGCCGTGTTTGGTGGGAAAATTAGAAAACTCCAAACTAAATATTCAACATAATGATTGGTGAAACGAGAGAGGTGACCGTGATGGCCACCTCTCTTTGGTTATTGACTCTACACATTAACTTTATAGTGTTATAATCATGAATAGACATAACCTCAAACAGTTACTTTATATAGTCTTCATACTTCTTACAATATCCCCGATCTATTCTCAAACAATAAAAGAGGGAATCATGATACAAGGAAACATTCAAATCAAGATACCACGTTAATAAACTGCAGGGCAACCGCACTAAATTGTTTGAAAAAGGGCAGCAAAGACTTTTGGAGCTTCAAAAAGTCCTCGTTTTTTGTAAAAAATCAATCTCCCAATGGAGTTTTATAAATTTAATTTCACCTTTCACCGTCTATAACATATTATAAAACAGTTATTTGTAGTGAAGAAAGAGTAAAGGGTGATAAAATGTTGTTCGAACAAATGCGTACGGCTTTTCCCAAGAATACGTACGGTTTTTCCCCTATATTCCGGCAGATTATACCCTGTAAAGTAGCGTCCGGTCCCCTATATCCTATTGGTATGTACGTTATAAGGTAGGTGTACCGTCATGCCGGTACTACTATCCCATCCGCGGTCAGCATCGTAGTGTCAGCACTACTTACATGACTGTATGAAGGCGGGTGGTTCTTCCCCAACGGACAGGCATTGGTTGCCCAACGGATAACTATCCGTCCCTAAACGGATGCCTACTCACCGGAAGGTTTTTCTGTTACGGTTCCCCAAGCAGTAGTGAAAAGGCAGGGTTCACCACAATAAACTATAATACAGCGTGTTACATGTGTGAAGGCAGAAGTATGAAAATCATGGAGGGGGAGGATTGTTTCCGTCACGGACTTTCATGACTTTAAACTACCATTTCAATCATGTAAAACGGTGTTTTGTGTCGGCCAAAATGGTACTTATCAAAAAAGAACAGTTCCCCATCCGTTTTCTTTCGGGCGAGAACTGTTTTGGGGCGGTTGCCCTGAATAAACTGTCAGACATGCCATAACTTACAGAAAAAATCATTTACTTTGCAAGTTGATAATAATTACATATAGTTATGGCACAAGAAGATGTTTTCAAGAAATTAGTTTCACACTGCAAAGAATACGGATTTGTATTTCCTTCTTCAGAAATATATGACGGTTTGGGAGCAGTATATGATTACGGACAGTATGGCGTAGAGCTGAAAAACAATATAAAGAAATACTGGTGGGACAGCATGACGCTGCTTCATGAAAATGTGGTAGGCATCGACTCCGCTATTTTTATGCACCCGACCATCTGGAAAGCATCCGGCCATGTGGACGCATTCAACGACCCTTTGATCGACAACAAGGATTCAAAGAAACGCTATCGCGCCGACGTACTGATCGAAGACCACTTGGCAAAAATTGAAGAAAAGATAAACAAAGAGGTGGCAAAAGCCGCCAAACGTTTTGGCGAAGCATTCGACGAAGCGCAGTTCCGTACCACCAATGGCCGTGTATTGGAATACCAAGCCAAATGGAACGAGATACACGAACGTTTCTCTAAAGACATGAACGATTCCAATTTCGAAGACCTGCGCCAGTTGATTCTGGACTGCGAAATCGTTTGCCCGATTTCCGGTACACGCAATTGGACGGAAGTACGCCAGTTTAACCTGATGTTTGCAACCGACATGGGATCGACTGCCGACGGCGCAATGAAAGTGTATTTGCGTCCGGAAACGGCACAGGGTATTTTCGTTAACTTCCTCAACGTACAGAAGACCGGCCGTATGAAGATTCCTTTCGGTATCGCCCAGATCGGTAAAGCGTTCCGTAACGAGATCGTTGCCCGTCAGTTCATCTTCCGTATGCGTGAGTTCGAACAGATGGAAATGCAGTTCTTCGTTCGTCCGGGAGAAGAAATGGAATGGTTCAAGATGTGGAAGTCTACCCGCTTGAAATGGCATAAGGCTATGGGATTAGGTGACCAAAAGTATCGTTACCACGATCACGAAAAGCTCGCCCACTATGCCAATGCCGCTACCGACATCGAATATGAAATGCCGTTCGGTTTCAAGGAAGTGGAAGGTATCCATAGCCGCACAGACTTCGACCTGAGCCAGCACGAAAAGTTCTCAGGAAAGAAAATACAATATTTCGATCCGGAATTAAATAAAAGCTATACTCCGTACGTTATTGAAACATCTATCGGTGTTGACCGCGTATTCCTGAGCGTTATGGCAGGTTCATACTGCGAAGAGACACTTGAAAACGGTGAAACACGCGTTGTTTTGAAATTGCCGGCAGCCCTGGCTCCTATCAAACTCGCCGTATTGCCACTGGTGAAAAAAGACGGGCTTCCTGAAAAGGCTGAAGAGATCGTCAACATGCTGAAGTTCGACTTCCGTTGCCAGTATGATGAAAAAGATTCTATCGGTAAACGTTACCGCCGTCAGGATGCTATTGGAACTCCGTACTGTATTACAGTTGACCATGATACTTTGAAGGATAATTGTGTAACGATCCGTTTCCGTGACACCATGGAACAGGAACGTGTAAGCATCGACAAGCTGCACGATATTATCTCTGAAAAGGTAAGCCTGAAGACTTTATTAAAAAAGATAACTGAATAATTAAATGAAGAAGTACCTGCAATTCGCGTTGATGATTTTTTGTATGTCTGCCGTCTTTACTTCCTGTAAAGATGACGATGATAGTGATGATGTAGCCGTTGAAGCCTACAAGCTGGAAAACGAACAGGCTTTCGCGGCGAAGGCTAATGACCCGGATTTCTTTAAGGTAAGCATACAGGGAGCCGGAGAAGATTTCATTTATGCTAAAAGGCTCAAAGAAGCAGATAAACCTGAAATTCCAATCTATTACAACAGTCGTGTCACTGTTTATTACAAAGGATGGTTCCCTAACAGCGAGGATGGTGAATATTTCGATAAGAAAGAATTAGAAGACGGATCACCTTCCGAATGGGCTGTCAGTACAGCCTCTTCAAACTACAATAGTTACTATGGAACAGGAATTCCCAGTCCCATATCAGGATGGACTATCGCTCTGCAAAATATGAAAGTAGGCGAGAAATGGGAAGTCTGGATTCCTCAAAGACTAGGTTATGGTTCGGTTGACAAAAAAGACAGCGCCGGGAATGTTACTATCCCTGCCTACTCTACTTTAGTTTTTGAAATTGAAGTAGTAGAGCGGACAGCCGAAGTTGCCGGTACAACTTAATCCGTTCTTATATAAAAGAAAAGGGAACATCAATTGACCTGATGTTCCCTTTTTTATTGTCTGTTAGTTTGATATAATAAGGCTCGCATAAAGCAAACCCCTATAAACAATTAAAGCCTGTCTCACGACAAGCCCTAACCAAACTTTGTTAACCTTAAATCTAATACTATTATGAAAAAACCACAGTACAAAGATAAGGCTGTAGAGGCCTTTTGTCAAGCCTTTTCAGACTAATAAACGTTAAGCAAAACACTTGTTCCAGTCAAATTTTGTTACTGAACACAAAACTATATAGATTACAATCAAATTCTACTAAAATTAACAGCCGGAGAGTAACTTTTCCCCTCTGGAGAGGGGGCAGGGGGTGTGTTATAGTTACGCCTTAAAACGAGCTTTAACACACCCCTTAATCCCCTCTCCAGAGGGGAAACAGATACCATTATTTTACGAACTTCAAACATTCTGACTCCTGCACGGAAGTGACTGCCTGAACAAGAAACATGCCTTTTGGCAAATCAGCGATATTTATATCATAGCGGGCCTGTGGATATAAAGCCGGAAGTTTCTTGACTAACGTTCCCTGCGCCGAATAAATGAAAAGACCTTTCAAGGTCTCTTCACTCTGAATGAACAAATGATCATCCTTCACCCAGCCTGTAATCTTTTTATCCGGCGCAGTAAGACCAGTTAGTCCGGTACCGGTACCTTTCTTCTCTATCTTATAGAGTTTCACGCCATACTCAGGTAAGGATACAGGGATTTCTTCACCTTGCAATGATACATCCTGCCCGGTCCACAATTCCTTAATTCCTTTTACATCGGAAGAGGCGATTCCCAATCTCGACAATTTTATATTTTCCGAGAAAGCCAGGTCTTTATAGTTGAAAGCGGCAACATACAGATAATCTTCCGTATCTAGCATAAAGAGATTCTCGCCGCGGTTACGTCCCCAACTATTCTTTCCCGAAGCCTTTGCCCCTTCTACCGGATAAAAAGATTTACCGATACGGGCAATTTCGTTCACTTCCGCATTCGTTGCAAACTTTTCTGCTTTCTGCCGGGCAGCCGGTTCCCCGAGACATGTTCCCTTCTGGCTGAAGTTATCACCCAGGATATATGTCCCGGTAATCACACCGGAGGTAATACGCATACGGTTCTCATCCTCGTTATAATCCTCTCTATGAAGCACCAGGTGGTCGGCATCATTAAAGTTATACACCTTGTCGAGCCACCAGCCATAAGAAAGGCCGTTCATTACATATTCCGTATCCTCTTTAGCTCCCCAGGCATCACAACTGATACGACGGGAATTGCCGTATTGAGCCGGAAATGCAGGCGCAATGGATAAAGCCATAAACAGATCGTCTCCGCACAATTCCGTCAGATATTTCATTCCGCTGTTGTAAGCTTGAACGCCGGTCGTTACATTCTTATCATAATAAGAGTCCGCTTCAAGGATTGCATTATTCAGGAAATCGAACTTGATATATTTATAACCTAAATCTTTAAAGCGGTTGATGAAATAACTCATCCGCTGGCGGGTTCCGGGATGCGTGGGGTCCAGGGCACGGGAAGCGATCTTTTTAGGCTGTCCGTTTACATATAAATAGGCTTCCCCATATTTATAGTTACTTCCTTCCATCGTACGGCTGCCGTTTTCCCCCCAGTCGGAGAAAGGAGCCCAGTAAATGCCGGGAACCTGCCCGTTGGCAACACATCGTTCGGCGAATGATTTCAACTGGGTATCAGTCAGGTTATCCCAATAAGAATCGAGGATGACATAGGCCGTGCCGTCATTGGTAAAATTGTTCGGTTGCAGGTTCGTACTGATATAATCAGAGACATCCAGCACACCTTCGTAGTTCAGCTTCTCAGCCATGGCGCCCCAGCTGTTCCAACCGAAGATATTTCCATTCGACCATTTTCGGGGAGGCGCGATCAAGGCATTGGCCTCTCCATAGGCTTCCAACCCTTCGCGCCAATCGTTGAACATACCGATTAAGAGCTTCGGAGATTTCAGTTTAGTGCCGGAAATGCTGCCGTGGGCTTTTGCTCCGGTAGCATCTATATCGTGGGTTACGCGATGGCTTATGCCGCCAAAACATTCGAGACGGTTTACCTTCTGGTTGCCGGAAGTGGAATAACGGACTCCGGTCTTCCAGGTATCGTGTTCTACCGAGCCGATTACCAACCCTTCGCGGGTATCACCACAGTAGAAAGAAGTAACCTCGAACGATACGGAATCGACCGACAAGGCCAGAGAGGAATAGCCGATCCAGGCATCGTTATCAAAGGGGACGGATAACACGCGGTTGGAGGTATTCGTATTCAGGAAAGAGTTGACTGTTTCGGTAACAACCGGAGCGATATAATTACTCGACGTACCGGCTTCTGAAAGGATAAAAGCCTCTGTCAGGAAATAGCTTTTATCAGGATAGAAATAAAACAGCTGTTGCAGGGAAGGTGCTCCCTCCTGTCCGGCATAGGTAAATGTATATTTATGGCCGGCACCGAAAACGTCGTCGACAGCTTCTTCCGAGAAGGTCGGCTGGCCGTATTCCGTACTACGCAGCAGTTGGTCTTTATCTTTGGCCTGGACGAAGACACCCGCCAGGATTGTTTTTCCTTTATGGATAAAATCACAGGTTTTCGTATCGTTGTTATAAACGATCTTCCAGTCACCGGAAGTTATCGTCTGCTGGTCAGCCGCAAACGTCTCCCTCCCGATAAACAGGCAGACAAGACAAAAGAGCAGGGTAATTCTTTGTAAATTCTTTTTCATGATCCTTGTATATTAGCTTAATTCGGTTAGTAAATAAAACACCGGGCAAAGACATGCCTTCCCGGTGTTTTTCTTCTTACAATCTTTTTGCCATTACCGACTAGTGCTTAGTCGATTACAGTTTCCAAAACAGGAAACGGGGGCAGCCCTACTATTATCTGTAACCCGGGTTCTGATCGTCCTGCGTCATGTCCGGATTCTGTTCGATCTCTTCGTTAGGTATCGGATAACGGACATTATAATCCTGTATCGTACCCGAACGTTTCGCCCATTTATTGCGTTCCTTAATATACTCGACAAACTTGCCTGTACGGATCAGGTCGGCACGGCGCCAGTTCTCACCCAGAAACTCACGGATACGTTCATCCAATATCTTTGTACGGAAAACATCTTGCGACATGCCTGCATCCCATTTCTTATCAGCCGGGATACTAAAGCCCCACGCACGGTTACGCACTTCGTTTACCTTTTCGACAGCCTGCCCGGTTTGTCCCAATTCATTCAGACATTCAGCATAACTGAGAAGCACATCGGCATAACGGATAGCCGGGATATTCTTACCCGAGTTCCACATATTATTGATACCCAGTCCGGAATGCTGGTCGGTACGGAAATCTTCATATTTCTTTACATGCGGTTTCAACTCGTCATGGTCTTCACCCAGGTCTTCCCAGGCAACACATTCATAGTTGGGAACTTCGCCATAATAAGTGAAATCGTAGCGGATACTTTCTTCTTTACGAACATCGCCGTCTTCCCAAATACCGCCGTTCTCTACGGTTTCATAAGCATATTCAGTAACAACTACATGGTCGTAGCCAGCAAAATAACAACCATCGGTCCACCAGTTCTGTGCTACACGCGAACCGATCTGAAACTGAATCTGATTACGGTTCGGGTTATTGTTGAACTGAAATTCGTAGATAGATTCGGCTGTATTCGGTTTTTCGTAATTCCACAGATCGGCATAAGGAACCAGTTGGTATCCCATACCTATTACCGCTTCAAAGCATTCCTTTGCCTTATTGAAGTCACGGAGTCCTGTTTCAACCGGGGCGGACATATAGGCTTTACCCAGCATAGTGTAACCGGCACCGGAAGTAGCACGACCGGCGGTATTGGTTTTCGGAGCATACTTAGCAGCCTTTTCCAGGTCGTTGATAATGAATTGCCATACATCGGTCAGCGGCTGCCGGCCATAACCCGTTTCATCCAGCTTATCCAGGTCGATGATAGGAATTTCACCCCAGTACATAGCCAGTTCATAATCGACGAAACCACGGACGAAACAGGCTTCACCCAAAAGTCCGGCTTCTTTCGATCCCTCAACCAGTTCAGGAGTATCCAATGCACGGATAATCTTGGCTGCGGCGGTAACAATCGGGAAACGTTTGTTCCACTGATCTTTTACCTTACTATGCAATGAATTCATATTAGCATCGTAACGGTCCATTGCCGCGCCTTCACCGCCTCCTTTATTCTGAAGGGCTCCACGTTGGATTTCGTCGGTACCGGTCATCAGGAACCAGGCCCGTTCATCCTGGCGGGTGTTATCACGCCAGGTATTGTATATACCTTTCAGATTCAGTTCGATAAACTCGACATCCGAATAGATCTGCTCTTCTGTCAGTGCTTTCTTGTTCTCCTGTGTCAGGAAATCGGAACAAGATGTGGTGATCCCGGCTGTAAGCGCCAAAGCCAGTAATCCGATTAAATTATATCTCTTTTTCATAATTGTTTCCTATTTATTCCATTAAAAACTAAAGTTTAAACCTAACACATACATCTTTGTCGGAGGATAACCGTAGTCGCCTGTTTCAGGATCGAACCCCTTGTATTTGGTGATACAGAACAAGTTGGATGCAGTGAAGTAAACACGCAGGTTTTCTACTTTGATCTGGCTCAACAGAGGCTTCGGGAATGAATAAGCCAATGTCAGGGTAGACAAACGCAGATAAGATGCATTCTGGATCGTGTAATCCATATCCGACGGGTTGTAACGATTGTAACCGCTGCTGGTATTGGCGATCACGCGGGGAACGGAGGCTCCTGTATTTTCCGGTGTCCAACGATTCAGCAAATCTTCGGAAGCCATGCTTGTACCTGTACTGTTGATCAATGTTTCATAATAAGAACTGATCTTCTTCGCCCCATAAGAATAATTGAAAACAGCATTCAGGGTGATACCTTTATAGTTGAAGTCTGTTGCAAATCCACCGTAGAATTTCGGGTCTTTCTTACCCACCACTACACGGTCAAGCTGGTCGACTACGCCGTCGGGCACACCGTCAGGACCGGAAACATCCAATGGGAACAAGTCACCCAAGCTGACATGTTTACCGTTGAAATCCAGATTTTCCCATTGGCTACGGTTTGACTCATTGGCAATACCGCCTGTTTTATAAGTATAAATGTTATTCAGCGATTCACCCAGAAAGATGTTCTTCTCACGTTCAGAGCCGTTCAGGATTTCCTTTACATCGCCATACAGTTTCGAAACCTCGTTCTTGTCAAAGGAGATGTTAGCATTTACATTCCAGGTAAAGTCTTTTGTCTGTATCGGGGTTGCGTTGATAGTCGCTTCGAAACCTTTGTTCTTTACAGAACCGATGTTTTCCCATGTTTCGCTGTAACCGGAAGTCAACGGCAATGAATGTTTCATCAGCAAGTTATCGTTCTTGATAAAGAACCCGTCCAGAGAAACGTTCAAACGATCGTTCAGAAATGCCATATCGACACCGATATTCGTTTGTTTCTGTTTTTCCCAAGTGATGGCAGGTGTACCTCTCAAACCGCTGGTTGCATAAGAAGCCTCACCGTTGCTGACAGAAGAGAAATAAAGCGTACGATACGCATAGTTTTCGATATCCTGGTTACCAACCACACCGTAACCGACACGCATTTTCAAACGGTCAAAGATTGTCTGGTCTTCCATAAACGCTTCATTCGTCACATCCCATGCAGCAGAGAAAGAAGGAAGAATACCCCAACGGTGGCCTTCGGCAAATTTGGAAGAACCGTCATAACGGGCCGTTGCCGTCAGATAATAGCGCAGGTCATAATTGTAGTTCACTCTACCCAGCACAGAAACGAGGGTATTGCCCTTGAAATCTGAATCAAGTTCTTTTTTATCGTTAGCGGCAGCACCTTTCAGGTCGTTCCACAACAGGTCGTCGCTGGCGAAACGGTCGCCCTGCGCTTTTGTATAGTTTTCGGTATTCTTAGTCGTACTCGTACCGAACAGGAAGTTCATGCGGTGTTTGTTGATCGTCTTATCGTAAGTGATCGTGTTATCCCACTGCCAGTTCAGCTGTGACCATCTTTCATGTTTTGCTCTTGCATCACCGTTATAATGGCGGATCGCTTCCTGGATGTAGCTCGGTGTATATTCGAACCATGTCTGTGAAGAAACGTCCAGCGCGAAAGTTGAACGGATATTCAGTCCTTCAATCGGATTGATATTGATGTAATTGGATGAAAGGAAACGGTTACGGGCACGCTCGCGGGCTACTTCCTGCGAGTTGAACGGGTTATAATCGTTGTTGTTTCCTTCATTGTGGACACGGTAATACAGTGTCAGATAATCCCAGGTATAGCGGGTCGACGGATCGCGGAACGGTTCCGGATTCAGCAACGGGTTTGCGTTCAGTGCCTTGTCGTACACGTCGTCTGTCGGCAAATTGTTTTCCGTACGTGAGAAAGAAGAGTTCGTACCGATCTTCAACCACGGTTTGATCATCGATTCCGCATTGACACGACCGGAATATTTCTTTTCTTTCGAATCACCGATCAATCCATCGATATTGGCGTAATCGAAACTGATATAAACGTTGTTCTTTTCCGTTGCATTGGAAAAACTTACGGAATGGTTCTGCTGGAAACCGCTGCTGATCACTTCGTCGAGCCAGTTGTAGCTCTTGCCCGAACGATACGTTTCAAATTCAGCATCGGAGAAAGCCGTATTGGTTTTCATCAGCGTATTGTCGATATAATCCTGACGGTTTGCTGTCGGATTATCATGCATGTAACCATTGGCAAAAGCATCCACACGCAGGTCGAACAACTGCTGTGCATTCAGTGTCTTCGGACGCTGGGTGATTTTAGAGAAACCTACCCATCCGTCATAGGTTACGCGTCCTTCGCCAATCTTACCTTTCTTGGTCGTGATAAGAACTACACCGTTAGCACCACGCGAACCGTAAAGAGCCGTAGCCGAGGCATCTTTCAATACCTGTACCGAAGCGACATCGTTTACATTGATCGCATTAAAACCACCATAACCATTGCCCATCACCAAACCATCGACAACGTAGATAGGGTCCGAGCCTGAGTTAATCGTATTCACACCACGGATCTTGATGCTGGAATCGTCGCCCGGACGGGTTCCCTTAGTGATCAAGACACCGGCAACACGTCCCTGAAGGGCCTCGTTGACGGTTGTTACCGGTCTTTCCTCCAACACCTTGGCGTCGACATGGGAGATAGCACCGGTCAGGTCGCTTTTCTTCATGGAAGCACCTACAATCACAACTTCGTCGATAGATTGCGAGTCTTCCGAAAGAGTTACGTTAATAACATGCTGGTTTCCAACTTTTACTTCTTTGGTGTCATATCCGATATAGCTGATCACCAGTGTGGCGCCCGGTGTTGCAGAGATGGAATATTTTCCATCCATATCCGATATAGTCCCTTGCGTTGTTCCCTTGAGAACAACGCTCGCTCCCGGGAGCGACTCCGACGTTTTAGCGTCGGTGATTGTACCTGTTATCGTTATGCCCTGTGCGAAAACGGTACCGCAGCATAACACAAGCATCATCAAAATACTAAAAAGCTTGATCTGTTTCATAATTGATAAATTTAAGAACATTTAGTTGTTTCTAATTTTATAAAGCAACGCATCCTTGGCAGGGACCGTCACAGTTAGTTTTTCCTTTACTGGTTGTTCATTTCCACTCCAGAGCTCTTTTGCCTGATAGTTTGCCGCAGGGTCTAGTCCCATACGTTCCAGTGAAATAGTGGCATTCATCTCATCTTCCGAATAATTAAAGATAGCAAAATAAGATGTACCATCTGCATCATGGTGAATAAATTGATGTTCCGATTTTTCACCGTTTCCTTCTACCGGAGAGAAAGAAACCCCTTTGGCTACAGCATTCACATCCGGGTTCGTCAGGAATTTCAAGGCACGATCCTTGTCGATCTGTTTGCCGCCTTTACTGAAATCGTCGCCAACGATATAAAGTCCGGTAATGGCACCGGAAGTGATACGGGCACGGTTTTCGCCTTCGGTAGCTTCGCGCAACACCAGGTGGTCGGCATCATTATACTGATACACCTCATCCTGCCACCATCCGTAAGAAAGGGCATTCAGCGTATACTCGGTATCCTTGATCTTGTTCCAGGCATCACAGGCGATACGGCGTGAGTTGGCATAATGGGCCGGGAATACAGGCGAGATGGATAAATTAAGATACATATCACCGAAATATTTATTCAGCAACTGCATACCGTAATTATATCCCTGGATACCTGTACGGATTTCCGGGTTATACCATTTGTCGGCTTCCATCGCACCATGCGTCATAAAGTCCATCTTTACATACTTGAAACCGCAACGACGGAAAAGATCGGATGTTTTCTTCATCATCTCCTCGATAGCCGGATGGGTCGGGTCGATGGCATAAGCACCGTCCAGTTCCTGCGGCTGACCGTTGGCGTAGAGGTAGACATCCTGGAATTTATAGTCAGGAGCGTCTTTGATCATCCGTTCGGGATGTTTTCCCCAATCGGTGAAAGGCGTCCAGTATACACCTGGAATCTGGCCGTTGGCAGTACAATGATTCACGAAGTCTTTCAACTCTTCTTCCGTGAAACTGTTCCAGCCTGAATCAAGGCCGATCGTCACATTCCCGTCTGTATTGACGAAATGGTTATTTTGCAGGTTTTCTTTGAAAAAGTCGGACACTTCAATTGCATTCTGATGATTCAGCCTGAACTGTAACGCGCCCCAGCTGTTCCAGCCAAAGGTAACGGCACCTGGCCATCTCTTTACAGGGGCAACCACCGCATTCGCTTTTCCATACTCTTCCAGTCCGGCACGCCAGTCGTTGAAGATACCGAAAAATACCTTAGGAGACTTTACCATTTTTCCTTTTAAAGCACCGTGTGCCTTAGAGTCGCGTGTCAACGAATCGGCAACGCCGCCGAAGCAAACCAATGAACCGATATTATTACGGTCGCCTTTCCCCATATCGATACCGGTCTTCCAGTCGGAGTGTTCCACTGAACCGATGACAAAACCTTTACGGTCGTCGTTGTTGAAGACAGTCGCTACTTCATAGCTACGTAATTGATCGAAAGTGAGCGGATGAGACTGATAACGTATCCAGCAATCGTTATCGAAAGGCTGGAATAACGCGCGGTTATCGCCTTCAGCCAACACGGCCGGCATGCGGTCGATAGTAACCGGGGCCATATAATTCGATTCAACGTCAGCGGCTCCTCCCTGAAGAGTAAATTCCGTCAGCAGATAATCTTTCTCCGGATAGATGTAGAAAGATTGTACAAGCGTAGGCAGGTTGCTATCCGTGTAGGTCACCTGCAACAATGAACCCTGACCGAAAGCATCGCTGATAGCGGTGACTTTCGAACTGCTCTTTTTGTAGTCACGGGTCGTGACCAACTTATTACCCAACTTGTAGGAGGCATAAACCCCATCGGAAAGAAGCTGGTTCTCCTTCTCGATACGGTGGCCTTTCTGCACCTGGTCATAGCTAACCGTCCACTTTCCCGAAGAAACGGATGATTCGCCGCAGGATACAAGCAGGGCGAGCAATAGCAGCAGATTTAAATTGATGAGTTTCATGTATTGATAATTTATAGATAGTTTCATTGTTCCGTTATCAACAGAACGGTACTTTCATAAGTATTCCCTATCGTCAGGCTGATTCCGGCTTTCATCAGATAATCACCGGGGAAAACCTGACCGTCGCCATAGAAGGTGCTGTTCCCGGCTTTGTTCAACTCTGTGATCTTATACATTTTAGCCGGGTCCAGTCCTTTCAATCTGGTCTCAAAGAATGTTGTACGTCCGTGGTATTTCAGGCTATAAGCAAAAAACACCGATTCCTTTTTATCCTTAGATATATACATATGTGAAGCCCAGCCGGTTCCGTCGTAAGGAGATTTCAGGCGATAGAGGTCTCCAAACTGTACGATCGGGCGGATACGTTTATAATTCTTTATAGCTTGCTCAGCGAAAGGTAGTTCGTCGCCGGTCAGGTCTTTGGGTTGCAGCTCCATGCCCAGGCGGCCTGTCATAGCCACATCAAAACGGAACTTCAGCGGCGCCATCATACCCGTCTGATGATTCGGAGTAGTCGAAACATGGGCGGCCGTAGCCTTTGCCGGGAAGAAAAGATTTGTGCTGTATTGGATGAATATACGGTCAAACGAATTGGTGTTATCGCTAGCCCAGAACTCGTCATGATATTTCAATGCACCGAAGTCGAGACGGCCGCCACCCGAAGAACACAACTGAATAAGAACATCCGGGTGTTTTGCACGAATCCGTTCGTAAACACTGTACAAGCCCTTTGTATAGTCAATCCAGAAATGAGTCTGATTTTCTTTGGACAGATATTCGGAACCGAAATTATCCACGTGACGGTTTGCATCCCATTTTATATAAGAGATATCAGGAGACAAAGCGATCACTTCATCAAACGTCTTTACAACAAAGTCCTGTACCTCCGGATTACTCAAATCGAGTAACCACTGGTTACGCATCGGGATTATATCACGTTTACCGCTCTTGACGATCCATTCCGGATGCTTCTCTGCCAGTTCACTCTTGGGACTTACCATTTCAGGCTCAATCCAGATACCGAACTTCAATCCTTTACTTACCGCATGCTTCGCCAGATAATCGATTCCGCGTGGCAGTTTTTTCCTGTTCACCTGCCAATCGCCCAAACCAACCTTATCCGAATTGCGGGGATACTTATTTCCGAACCATCCGTCATCGAGTACGAACATTTCAACACCGAAAGCAGCAGCGTCATCGATCATATCCGTAATCGTTTTTTCATTAAAATCGAAATAAGCGCCTTCCCAGCTATTCAGGACGATAGGCAATTCCTGATCTCCATGGGCCAATGCATAGTTACGCGACCAGTCGTGGAGGTTTCTCGATACCTGTCCCTTACCGGTAGAACTATATGTCCAGACCATTTCCGGAGTCTGCAACGTTTTACCCGGTTCCAGATTATAAGTAGAGGCAAAATCATTCATCCCGCTCATGACATGCAACAAACCGCATTCGTCTATCTCAAAGGAAGACAGATAGTTACCCGACCAGGCCAGGGAGCCGGCATACACTTCGCCCATGTCTTCATTGGCAGGGCCATTCAGGGAAAGCAGGAAAGAAGAGTTTTCAGACTGGGTAGTACGTATCCCCTTCTTGGATTCCACCCGTTTCACACCCGGTGTCAGTTGTTCTTCTACCAGTTGCATTTCGGAAGCCCAGGCCCCGTGGAAATGGGTCAGATAATAAGAATCTGCATGAAGGGGAAGATAAGCGGAGGCAATATTCTCGACAGCCAGCTTGTTTTTCTCCTGATGGGATATGGAGACTGACTGGCAGATTACATTTTCTTTCTGATAAGCCGTGAAGTTCAGGTTAACGAAAACCGGATACAAAGGATCTTTCAATTGTATCACTGTTTCTATTCTATTATTATCTATATTCTTTACCTGATGAGCTGCATATATTAATTCGGTTGTCTGAACGCCGTCGTCATGGGTCAGTTTCAATGCCGGATTCAGGAAGAAACGTCCTCCGTAAGCCGGATAGATTACCGGAGCATAACCGATTCCGTTATCCGGTTGTTCTTTATACTTCTTATGAAGGAAAGGGGAAACGTCCTGGAATTTATCGCCAAAATAGTTATACACTACTTTCTTATCCGGAGAGATCGAAAAGACCATACTCAGATCGTTTGTAGAGACGGTAATTATCCCCGTATCTTTATCCTGTGAGGAAACGGTTACACACCCCAGCAGCAGGGCAACAGTTAACAATAGTGCTTTCATGTCTATCAATTTTATTTTACTTATTCAAGGTTGATGGTGCAAACTAAATCAATAAACAATAGCACAAAAAGCACGAACTCGCCAATTATTTGTAATTATGCGCTTAATTCATAGAGGTTTAATAAAAATGCAACATTTACGTTATTTTTTGACGCATCTGTTACAAAGGGATGATCGATCACTGATCCTTTTCTCGAGAAGCTATCAGGTCAGCTAGCCTTCTGGTCAAATAGGTTAATATATAAGTATCCACATTATCGACCGTCAAAGGCAGGTCTGCCGTCCAGAAATTTTGTTCTCCTGTTTCATCCAATGCCCTTTTCGCTTTATATAACAGATCATATTCTTGCAACAGAGGCAGCCTGGAAGATTGATAGAGACTGGCCAGACATTCTATAATCTCCAAAACAGACCTTCGTTCTTCCTGTTCTTCCAGTATAAGGAATATCAAATAATTATTTAATGCAGTCTCTTTAGAGAAATACAAATTAAACTCCAGGAAAATCACCTCTACTCTTTTCTTCAATTCTTTTTGAGGGAGAGTCAGAGATGCTTGTTCAGCCATAATTTTCATATTATCACTCACAAATCCGGCATCAAGCATCAGGTTAGCCCAATTCAGAAACCTTTGGTCTATTTTTTGACCGAAAACGAATAGTGCCTGTATTTCCAGTGTTTCAGGAACTTTCAAAGTTATATCCTGCGCCTTGAAGAGTGTTCCGGGACGAAGGGAAAAACGTTTCATCACATAAATCAACTGATCAATATCTTCACGCAAATCCAGTTTCTGAAACATTTTAAACGACATTCTCAAACAAGCCATATCTGGCTCAATCACGAAAAGAGACTTGCCTTTCAGATAAGCAATTATATCTTCGGCATGTATCAGCTCCTTTTCTATCGGTACATAGAAAGGAACGGATATGAAAATCAAAGACACATTACGCCCTTTGGGATTCATTTGCCGCAAAACTTCCGTTCTAAACAGAAAATGGTCCTTCCTGCATTCCAACTGCAACCGTCCGGTTTGATTGATAGGACCATCCCATTCGTAACGCATCAAAACCGTCTGCATTAGTTCCCTCAACTTTTTAGGTTTTCTGTAATTGTTGATGAAAGTCAATAACAATGTCAAAGGCAAAATAAAGAGGAAAGGGATAAAAGAAACAGCCAATAATAATCCGCTATCTATATTTCCGGATAAAAGACCTGTTATTAATAAAATGATTACACAAGGTATACACAACAAAAGAACTAATGACAAAGAATAAACCAACCAACCTTTAATGGTTTTGAATTCAAGCAAATTCAATTCATCCATATTACCTTTCAAAAGAGAAAGATATTTTATAATATCAGCAAGTGATATTTTATCTTCATGCAGTCCTATATATTCCATAGCTTGCAAAGATAACACCTCAAAATCAAAGATTCATACAAAATGATGAGAAAAGAACCCCCTATAAACAATTAAAGCCTGTCTCACGACAAGCCCTAACCAACTTTGTTAACCTTAAATCTAATACTATTATGAAAAAACCACAGTACAAAGATAAGCCTGAAACAAGCGTTTGTCAAGTCTTTTACAGACAATATATGTTAAGCCTTTCGGGCATTGTAGCTAAAAATTGTTTCCGAACACAAAACTTTATACAATACAGACAAAAACTGCTAATTTTAACAGTTAAAACAGCCAAATCTATAGAGAAAGACGTTCTTTAAGCAACTTGTATCCGGTCAGGCTGGCACGCAGACAGACACCTGTTTTAAGACGAACCTGGTAACTTTCCTTGCCGAACAGTTCCACACGCATGATCTGTTCGCTATTAACGATACAGGAACGGTGAATACGGATAAACAGGTTTGCCGGCAGATGCGATTCAAAATATTTCATTGTCTGATCTTTTATATACTGTCCGTCGGTCGTGAAGAGTGCCACATAGTCACCGCTGGCCTGGATATAAAGTAACTCCTCCAGGTGGATCAGATGGATACGGCTGCCATCCTTCACAGAGATGCGATCCAGTATTGCTTCCTCTTCCGGTGACGATACGCCTGTTTCCGCCGGAGCATTTTCTTCTTTTCTCTGTTCCTCCTGTATCTCCATCTGCAACTCCTTCCAACGGATATAATACCACTGGGCCAAAATAATCCATCCCAGCAAACCCAACAAAATACGGAACGGAATGGTAGATGCAAACCAATCCATCCTATCCGGATAAACCAGCGCCCCGGCCATATATCCTCCGGTAACGGATATGATAAGGACGCCAACAGCCAATGCAATCTGGGCCTGTAATGGCCGCAATATGCCTGTTACATACCAGAACAGGAAACCGGAGACACAGAATATACCGACCGAAACCAGACTATCCAACCATGCGACAAGCCATCCCGTATGTCCGTAATAATAGAGGAGCAAGGCGCTTATGCTGCAACTGACCACAGCCAAAGCCACACCAGCCATTCTACACAGGACAGAATTTATAAACGGATGTGTCTGCATAATCAACTCTTAAATTCAATGCCACCGAACATAACAATTCCCCGTACAACCAGTATATGTTCTTTATCCATTTCCATAGAGGCATTAAAACGTTTATCCTCGCATGCCCCCATGATCGGACTGCCATGAAAATTGACCGCCCAATCCCCAGGAAGATAGATTTCCACACCGGCAAACTTACAATCGATATCAATATAGGTTTTAGCACTATCCAGCTTCGTTTTCCGCAAATCCAGGACCGTTCCCCCAAACACAGTCCTAATCCTGGCTCCTTTAAATACCGGATCTAAAATAATTTGTTCCACATAGCCAAATGTATTATCCGATTCCACATATCCGTCCGTATTAATAAAATCACTTTTTACTTTACCGGCAACGGCATTTCCCCGGATATCTTCTCCACCGGTATCCTCTCTCCGGCTATTGTAATGATAGGAGTTCTTTTTACGCGGTTCGAAGATCAGCATTAAACCGACAATGACAAAAGCAGCCGGCCAATAGACCTGCAACCAATCGCTATCCATCCACCCCAGTCGTGGCAGTAAAAATGCCGCACCAACCAAAAAGGTAATCAAACCGCCTATATAATGTCTCCGGGAAATACTCCCTATACCTAAAAAGATCATCCGTGATCATGCCTGTGTTCCTCATGATCCATACGACCCCCACTACAATAAACGGGATGGCCCAAAATAAGTTTTTCCTAAGATTCATACGATATACAGTTTAATTGTTTGAGAGCAAAAGTATGCTCCTGTCAGCCTTCCGGCAATAGAAATACGTCCTATTACAGTCAAATATCGGTGAATTGCCGAATATTACCGATAAAAAAGGGAGTTATTTTTCAGAGAATGCCATATTTAAAAGAAAAAAGGCTTGCATTTCCGGATGCAAACCCCTATAAACAATTAAAGCCTGTCTCACGACAAGCCCTAACCAACTTTGTTAACCTTAAATCTAATACTATTATGAAAAAACCATGATGCAAATATACTGCTTAATCCAAACCTGTCAAGAGGTTTTATGCTAAATGGTGTTTCATACACTATAAGAAAAGCTAACAAGGTTCAATATGTTTGTTTTTTGCTTCCAAAGTGTTAAAATAAACACTTTTTGTTCCTATTTCTTCTTTAATATACGTTGTGCACAGTCGGACAATACCACGATCGCTCCGGCTATGATTGCCGTATCTTTTATTACCAGCCGACCTGCTCCGGTCAGTAAGGGGAAACCATGTTCTCCGCTTCCCAAATCGGGCACCCATACTTCAGGTGTTGTCACCAGGAATGAAAGCGTACCCAATGTCATTATGATCGCCAGTCCGGAACCTATCAAGCCAATTTTCGGAGAAAAGATACCCAGGAAAGTCAGGATACCGATCGCCATGATCATAATGCCTAGTCCATGTGAAAAAATATAGGTATTGTTTTCTACATGCCACTGATGCTTGGCTTCATTGAATTCACCTTCTTTCAACTTATATTCTTTGTATTCCGGTGCACTCTTTGCATAGAAAAAGCTCATAAACGGACTGTTTGCCACAAAAGGAACGATCCCTTCCGCTTCATAATTATAGAATTTCAGCCCGCCGATCCATACGAATATAATCAGGATAGCTACGCGGATCAGGTTAATACCCAGTTTCTGTGAAGAAGCTGCAATGTTCAGAAATGTGTCGAATAAATCTTTTAATTTAGTAGTCATGTCTTTCTTTGTTTATCAGTTTAACTTATGATGCAAAGATCCGACATTTTTCCCCTATGGGAAATGGCAATTCTACCAGATAATTTGACAATTATTCCCTTAAACACAATAAAGCCGGTTAACAGAGGTATATTTCCCGTCAACCGGCTTTATAAATGATCCGTTATCGGAACTATTTTAATTACGAACCCCCAGCTCCACCAGTTTCTGTTCGTCCAAGGCATATTTGCGTTCGATGCTCTGCAAAAGCTCTTCACTGATATTCAGAGGACGGTTCAGCTTCTTCATCTCCCGGTATCCTTTATAGACCTGCGTGATCATCTTGCGGGGATTGAAAACAAGCGATGAAGTGATCCAACACCCATGCGTACACCAGCAGTTAGCCTTGTCACCATGACCGATAGCGGCAATCTCCTGTTTCATGGCATCGCTCTCCATAATCTTTGCGATATTGCAATCATAATCCTTTACATTACCGAGCGGTTCGCGAAGTTCACAGGCACGGAAACGACCGTCATAGTCTATGACCAGTGTTGTTTCGCCGGCCGTACAATCCATACCCCAGGGGGTCGGATGATCGATATTGGTCGCACGTACATTATATAATGTACGTATGAAACCCAGGTAGAAGAAACGGGCGATAGGTTTTCTGAACCCACCGGTTTCCTCCGCCATACGCTCCCCATATACATTATAAATAGGAACAACCTTATCCTGCAAGGCGCGTAAAGTAGGCTCGGTAAGAACCTTCACTCCGTCGTCGCGGGTCATGCCGCGTGCAGCTTCGATAATATGATTGGAAAGATGGAAACGTCCCAGCATCCATATCATCAGATCCTCGACCTCATTCTCGTTATATTTGGTGATTACGGTGGCCAGGTTTTTCAACACCCTGCCGTCGTCAGCAAAGTTTTTTTCAATCAGCTTCAGTGTCCCCATCGCTTTGTAGAAATTGCCGGGAACGCCGCGCTGTATATCATGCGTATCACCGAAACCGTCCAAAGAAAGGCTCAGGTTGATATTCAGTTCCGGACAATTCTGGCGGATTTGTTTTACCCAGGCGACGATCCGGTCAGGCTTCAATCCGTTGGTAGGGATATTCACGTCCTTTATCTCGTTATTCTTGTAGAACATCTCTATAATTTCAGGTAACTCCTCACGCAGTGTCGGTTCACCGCCGGATACCCACAAACGGTTGAACTGCCCGGCTGTTTCGGAGATTGTCTTGATTTCTTCAAAAGTCAGGTCTTTCTCCTTTTTATCCATGTCTTCTGCATAGAAACACATTTTACATTTAGCATTACACCGTCCTGTGACAAACAGGAAAACAGATTCTAATTTTCTGTTTGTGCTCATTGTCCTGAAAGAGCTCTTTGTTCTTTTCGTACTCATTGTTATTATCGATTAGATTTCTCTATTAGTATTAGCTCCCATATCTTATTTAGCAGATAGACAAATATATACCATCCCAACAAATCTATCAGCAAGACTTGAAAACATTCGCAAATTTCAACTATTATACAGCACAAAACAATCTCCATTTGTGGGATTCGATGTTCTATATTTAAGATTATCGACTAACTTGTCTCAAAAAAACTATCTTTGTACATTCAATTAAGTGTATATAAAAGTATGGAAGACAATATTCCTAAATTCGACCTCCCCGTAGATTTTATTGTAGGAAACAGTATTACAGGTGAAATACTGAACCAGTACGGACGTTTCCCGTGCAAGATCAAGGCTGGCATATTCGTGCTTTGCGTACAAGGGACAGTCCACACGACTGTAAACTTAACTGAGTTTACCATCCGGAAGAACGACTTTATCACCTTACCCCCGGGTTGCTTCATTCAGATACATGAGGTTTCCGATGATGTAAAACTGTGTTTTGCAGGCTTTTCTTCCGTATTCGTCAGCCATATCAATTATATAAAGACGATTACGAACTATCTGCCTGTCATATTCGACAGTCCGATCATGCCTCTGCCGGAACATATATCCTTACTCTACCAACAGGCTTTCGACTTGCTGATCAATGCTTATTCCATGCCTAAAACCATCGAGAACAAGGAGATTATCAAGGCAATCTTTACTATCTTCATGCAAGGGGTTATTGAATTATACAGGAATCATACGCCATATAGCAATGCTCCCATGACGCGTAACATGGAAATATGCCGGGAGTTCGTACAACTGGCGATGGAAAACTACACGAAAGAGCATAGCGTGTCTTATTACGCCAAAAGGCTCAACATCACCTTGCAGCATTTCTGTTATGTGATAAAAAAGGTCAGCGGACGGACTGCATTGGATATCCTGAGCAATATCATCATTATGGATGCCAAAGCGCAGCTTAAATCGACCGATATGCCGGTCAAGAAGATTGCATTCGCCCTGGGTTTCGACAACCTTTCGTTCTTCAACAAATATTTCCGGCAACATGTAGGAATGACCCCGCAGGAATACAGGGAGAGCTAAAAAAAGGGATATGCCGGACGCAAACCCCTATAAACAATTAAAGCCTGTCTCACGACAAGCCCTAACCAACTTTGTTAACCTTAAATCTAATACTATTATGAAAAAACCACAGTACAAAGATACAGGTATTCTCCAACTTGTCAATAGTTAAAATGCTAATTAGTGTTGTATAGCATATAAGAAACACTAACAACATTCAAGATATTTATCTATGACTTCAGAAATGTTAAAATAGGGGCAAAAAAGAAGAGGCGCTGCCATAAGCAACGCCTCTCCGGACATACATATATAATGTATATTAGTCTTGCAATTTAGCACAAATGAACTCGCGGTTCAAACGAGCGATGTTGCTGACAGAGATGTTCTTCGGACATTCCATTTCGCAAGCACGCGTGTTGGTACAGTTACCGAAGCCCAGTTCGTCCATCTTGGCAACCATTGCTTTCGCACGACGAGCAGCTTCTACCTTACCCTGAGGCAACAGAGCCAACTGGCTAACCTTTGCAGAAACGAACAACATAGCCGAACCGTTCTTACAAGCAGCAGCACAAGCACCGCAACCGATACATGCAGCAGCATCCATAGCCATTTCAGCATCTGCACGAGGAATAGCGATTGAATTGGCATCAGGTACACCACCTGTGTTCACTGATACGAAACCACCTGCCTGGATAATTTTATCGTAAGCATAACGGTCTACCATCAAGTCGCGGATTACCGGGAAACCGGCAGAACGCCACGGTTCGATTGTAATAGTTTCGCCATCATTGAAGCGACGCATATAAAGCTGGCAAGTAGTTGCGCCGGTTGCAGGTCCGTGCGGATGTCCGTTTACATACAAAGAACACATACCGCAGATACCTTCACGACAGTCGTGATCGAATACGATCGGCTCTTTACCTTCACTGACCAAACGTTCATTCAAAATGTCTAACATTTCCAGGAAAGAAACACTCTGATTGATTTTGTCTATTTGGTAAGTCTCAAATTGTCCTTTATCTTTCGGACTTTTCTGACGCCAAACTTTAAGTGTTACTTTTATATCTTTATCCATGATTCTAATTTTTGTGATTGATGATTATTACTTCTTGTAGTTACGTGTTTGAGGAACAACGAACTGATAGTTCAAATCTTCCTTCAGCATAACCGGATCTTTGTCTTCACCCTGGTATTCCCAACAAGATACGTACATGAACTTATCGTCATGACGCAGGGCTTCGCCTTCCTCGGTCTGGTGCTCTGTACGGAAGTGTCCTCCACAAGATTCGGCACGGTCCAATGCATCGTGTGCCATCAATGTACCAATCTCAATAAAGTCAGCCAAACGCAATGCCTTATCCAACTCTACGTTCAGGTTATCGGCTTCACCCGGAATATATACATTACTCCAGAACTCTTTCTTCAGCTCTTTCAACATCTGGATCGCTTCCTGCAAACCTTTTGCATCACGTGCCATACCTACATGTTCCCACATGATATGACCCAGTTTCTTATGAATAGAATCTACCGACTCTTTACCCTTGATACTCATCAATTTCTTGATGCGGTCTTTGATCCCCTTTTCAGCTTCTGCAAACTCAGGCAGGTCGGTACTGAAACGCGGAACCTGGATCTGGTCTGACAGATAGTTCTGGATTGTATAAGGCAATACAAAGTAGCCATCGGCCAATCCCTGCATCAACGCAGAAGCACCCAGACGGTTAGCTCCGTGGTCAGAGAAGTTAGCTTCACCGATAGCGAACAGACCCGGAATAGAAGTCATCAATTCATAGTCAACCCACAGACCACCCATCGAGTAGTGCAATGCAGGATAAATCATCATCGGAGTTTCGTATGGATCGTCGTTGGTAATTTCTTCGTACATGTCGAACAAGTTACCATATTTAGCTTTTACAACATCTTTACCCAGACGGTTAATGGCGTCGGAGAAGTCGAGGAACACGGCCAGACCTGTGTTGTTCACACCGAAACCGGCGTCGCAACGTTCTTTAGCGGCACGTGAAGCCACGTCACGCGGAACCAGGTTACCGAATGCCGGATAACGGCGTTCCAGATAGTAGTCGCGGTCTGCTTCAGGAATGTCTTTCCCTTTCTTAGTTCCGGCCTGTAATGCTTTTGCATCTTCCAGTTTCTTCGGAACCCAGATACGACCGTCGTTACGCAATGATTCAGACATCAAAGTCAGCTTAGACTGATAGTCACCTTTCACCGGTACACAAGTCGGGTGGATCTGCACCATACAAGGGTTAGCGAAGTAAGCACCTTTCTTGTAGCACTGCCATGCAGCAGAACCGTTGGAAGCCATTGCGTTAGTAGACAAGAAGAAAGTATTTACATAACCACCTGTTGCCACCACTACTGCGTGAGCAGAAAAACGTTCGATCTGACCTGTGATCAGGTTACGTGCGATGATACCGCGGGCACGGCCATCCACCTTCACAACGTCCAGCATTTCGTGGCGGGTATACATCTTTACTTTGTTCAAACCGATCATACGGCTCAAAGCAGAGTAAGCACCCAACAACAACTGCTGTCCGGTCTGACCGCGGGCATAGAACGTACGGGATACCTGAGCACCACCGAATGAACGGTTATCCAGCAGACCACCGTATTCGCGAGCGAAAGGAACACCCTGTGCTACGCACTGGTCGATAATAGAGTTGGAAACTTCAGCCAGACGATAAACGTTTGCTTCGCGGGCACGATAGTCACCACCTTTGATTGTATCGTAGAACAGACGGTAAACAGAGTCACCATCATTCTGATAATTCTTTGCAGCATTGATACCACCCTGTGCGGCGATTGAGTGTGCGCGACGGGGAGAATCCTGGATACAGAAGTTCAATACGTTGAATCCCATTTCTGCCAGAGAGGCAGCAGCAGAAGCACCGGCCAGACCAGTACCAACTACAATCACGTCCAGACGACGTTTGTTCGCGGGGTTCACCAGTTTCTGATGATCTTTATAATTTTTCCACTTCTCAGCCAACGGGCCCTGAGGGATTTTAGAATCTATTTGAGTCATAATGATTTATTTTCAATATTGTTACACCTTAAATTAATGTCCTGCACAAACAGCTACATAGTCACCACCTACACCATTCAGGTAGAAAACGATAGTAATGATAGCAAACACTACGCAAATAACGGTTGCTACAATCTTGGATATGCAGATCCAACGGTTCATCCAGATCGTGTTACTCCAACCGATAGTCTGAATAGCGCTCCAGAACCCGTGAGTCAGGTGGAACCACAAAGCTACGTACCATACCAGATACAGCACTGTATTCAGGATATTACCCTGGAAATAGTAGTTGATAAACGCTGCACCGTCCTGAGGAGATACGGTTGTTGTTCCGTCGCAAAGTGTTACCATGTGATTGCCTAGGAGTTCGGCGAACATCATCTTATACCAGAACTGGCTGAAGTGCAACACCATGAACAGGATAATGATAATACCCAGTACCAGCATGTTCTGAGATGCCCATTCCACACCTTTCGGACGAGCGTTAATTGCATAACGGTCGTTACCGCGAGCCTTACGGTTTTGCAGTGTAAGGAGAACAGCATACACAAAGTGAATCACAACGCCTGCTGCCAGCACCAATGTTGCTGCCACGGCATACCAATTTGCTCCCAACAATGAACAAATCATGTTATAGGCTTCTCCCGAGAAAGCAGCCGCCACATTCATTGACAAGTGGAACAATAAGAACAAAACAAGAAAAAGGCCTGATACACTCATTATCAGCTTCTTCCCGATAGAAGAATTAAGTAACCACATAAGATAATAATTTAAGTTATTTAATTGTTTTTAGAAATTCATATCAATATACTCAATTATCAGGCAAAGGTATGCTAAATACACGTATCACGCAAACGATTAAAGAAATATTTCGTCAATCAAACCTATACATTTCAGGAGGGACAAACGGTAAATCCTATTCAATAAATAAATTAACAAAAATGTAACCAGTACTAACCGGCATTTTTATATCTTCGTGGCATAATCAGGGGATCGTATGTTACAACGTAAAATGCTGAGCTTCTTATTTATGATGATTTTTATACCGTCTGTTCGTGCTCAGTGGAAAGATAGTACGAGATTCATAAATAAAGAACATGAATTTGAAACCACTTACAACAAAATATCAGAGAATAAGGTATACCAGATGCTACGTGTCCCTGTTCCTCTTTTCGCCATTTCAGCCATAACATATGGGCAGGGTGATAAATTCCGGACATTGCGCAATACGCATACGCCCAACTTCCATTACAGATACGATGATTTTCTGCAATATACTCCGTTGCTTGCTGTTTACGGGATGAAGCTCGGCGGTGTGGAAAGTCGTAGTTCATGGCCCCGGATGATCGTATCGAACGCTTTTTCGGCAACGATCATGGCCGCTACCGTCAACAGCATGAAATATACGATCAAACGCGAACGCCCCGACGGCTCAAAGAACAACTCATTCCCTTCGGGACACACGGCAACCGCTTTCATGGCTGCTACCATCATGCACCGGGAATATGGTCTGACCCGCAGCCCGTTATATAGTATCGGGGGATATACAGTCGCCACAGCCACCGCTTTCAGCCGGCAACTGAACAACCGCCACTGGCTGAGCGACGTACTGGCCGGGGCCGGTATCGGCATCTTATCCACAGAGTTAGGGTATTTTCTGGTAGACCTGATCTTCAAGGACAAAGGCTTGAATCTCCCTGACAAGCTCAGGGAGTCTGCCCCCAAAGGAGGGCGCCCTTCTTTCCTGGAGTTCGCCGTAGGATACAGTATCATCAACGGAAGTATCGAGGTAGGTAAAAATATACGCCTGAGCTCGCCGGGAGCAACCAATGTCAGCGTAAAAGGCGGTTACTTCTTCAATCCTTATTTCGGTATCGGCGGCGAAATAACAGCGCTGGCAAGCCCGATAGCATTCGACATGTCGCTTTATACAGGAACAACCCCTTCAACCAAATATGACATCACCCGCGTCCATGCCGATCCGACCGGTGTTTTTACTTTTACGGCAGGGCCTTATTTCTCGTTACCTGTAGCTAGTAAATTGCTTTTAGGAACAAAGTTCCAGGCCGGATATTCCTATCTGGTGAAAAATGAAGTGGAAATGGACTTACAGGAAAAGCACCCCCCATACGGAACCATAAATAATATTGCTTTTATGAAAGGCAACGGCAGCAGCAACTATGTTTTACGCACAGGCATTTCAGCGACCGGGATTGTCAGCCGCAACCTGGGTATCCGTATGTTCGTAGATTACGATTATACGTTCCTGAAAGCACCTTACGAAATCTTAACCAGCCTCAGAGACAGCCAACCAGTCTACGGCGAAAGCCATTTAAGCAAGCACAAAATACACTATTTTACAATAGGGGCAACCGTAACGGCGCTGTTCTGGTAATTATCAGTCAGCAGCAGGAACCAGCCGGACTTTGATATCGCTCTCCTGCCCGCTTTCCAGACTTACATCGAAAACGATACGGCAGGTTCCCTCATTGGAAGCATCATAGCTATTCTTCGATACATTATCAAGGACGGACACAGAAGTTACGGATGGACTATCGACGATCAGTTGCATACATTTGCCGTCTTTTGTCAGTTCCACCATATGACTGTCCAATACACGGGGAATGGCCCCGGTTACAATCGTCCATCTGACAGTTGCCGGCTGACTGCCAGCTTTTACACGATCAATCACCGACAGATATTTTTCATTGATCAGAGCAACTTCACGGACGGCATTTTCCAATTCTCCGCCGAACAAGTCCGTCATATTCAGAGAAGCTCCGAGTTTATGCGTTTCCGAATAGATATTTGTCACAGGTACAAAACCTTTTACATCATGGTATTTACCGTTTACAGTCAGTGTATTATGCGCCTGGTTATTATAACGGAACACATTCCAGCGCTGCCCGTTCTGCGACATATTCCATAAATCTACATTTTCCTTTTCCAGCGAATAATATTCCTGCATCCCCAGGTCCTGTACCCAGCGAACACCCAAAGCATCGAACACAAACGATCCGGCATCCATATGGGCATGGCTGGTCGAAGCCGTTCCTCCTTTTATTCCCAGATAGAAACCTTCTCCATTTTCCCATCCCGTACGGACCAGCACGACAGGCGTCTGTCCGTTAGCCGCCCACAATTTCATGGCAGGAGGCACCAGTTCATTCATTTTATATTGTGAACCATAAATCGGTATCAACGGAAGGAAACGGCTCTCCTCATCCGAAAAAGACAACTCCGCCCGACTCAACATATCCTTTTCATTCCAAAGCAGTGTAGGGTCTTGCAGCTTGTCGGCAAACCAGTACATAGCCGGCAAAGCAAAAACAGTCTCACGGGAATCGCTGAAGTTAAAGCATTTACCGGTCGTTCCGGTCATAAACTGCATAAAACGGGCAGAAGCCAGAAAACCTTCAGCCGAAGAGAGACCGCCGTCAGTCCCCAAGGCGGATTCCAACGCTGCATTCAAAAGAACCTGGAAGGTAGTCCCGTATCCCCAATAATTATATCCTTCGGGATAAGCGCCATCGGGACCATAGCCCTTCAAAGTCAAGCCGACTGTAGACAAAGCACGTTCAATGATTTCACGGGCCTCTTCCGGATGATCCTCCAACACAGCCAGCGCACCGTAAACCAGTCCGGCATTACAGACCTGGTTCCAGTTATTGGTCGCTCTCAGAAACCAGTTATATCTTTTATCCCTCGACGGGGCAAAACCTTTATTCAGAATCGCCTCCTGCACCAGCCTCCGGGCATCCGGAGATAACCGATCGAACAACCAGTCATAACCGATTGCAACCGCCATAGTCATTTCGCCCGTATCCAGAAAATGGGACGGGTTCCAATCGGTAAACGAACACACGGCAATCATTTCCTGCTCTGCCCGCAAACGATACTTATCCTCTCCTGTCATCCGGTAAGCATATGAAAGATAGAAGATACGCCGCAAGGCTTCACGCGATACGGCCAGCAACCGTTTCCCTTCTTTTTTATATGCCAGCACAGGCGTCGTGATCAGATCGTCGCATTGCCCAAGTAGATAGTTATGCAACCGGAGCATCTCCGGATTAAGAGCCAGATCGGATTTAATCTTTTGCTCCTCTCCTTTCTTTACCAGCAACCGGGGATGAGAAGGGTAAGAATCAAAGCGTATTCCCTGTGAATACCCCGAAACGAACAGGGAAAAGCAAAACACAACAAGCAGGATAGTTTTATTCATACAGGTATTATATTTAATTGGAGTTACAAATATAGGAAATCGCTTGAAAAAGTGTTTTCTTATCCGGAATCCTTTTAACAGACAAGAAAATACCATTTTGCTACAATTTACAACGATTAAAGATCATATTGTATATTTTTTACGCATATACGTATCTGCTATATTTCACAAAACAGTAGAAATAGAAGATCCGAAAACACAATATTTAACACTTAGCGTATTCATATAGATTTTCACTCTTCATTTTAAACAAATTGTAATCTCGTTTAAAACGAATTTTTTTTCATTTTAAATGAAATGGAGATTTATTGCAGATGAAAAATTTGTTAATTCTGTCCAGAAAAGTTATTTTAAACAGGCTTTGGGACCTCAAATCACATGCTAAACAACACATTTTATCTCCAGAATGAGTAAATATCCAGACCAAATTCCAACAGCACATTCACATATTTCAAATGTACTTTACGACATTTATCAACGACTACCACACATCATCAAACATAAAGCTACATTTATTAATCAACAATTAAAATAAAGACATTCGCAATCATCCCGTAGAGCGAATAAAAACAACAAACCTGATTTAGGACACGTACAGCTCACTGACAGAAGGACTATTTGACATTTTGACACATTAACGAAAACAGTACATATATAATAAAGTCGCAAAAGTAAGTCCGAGAAGTTGAACTTTTTTACTATGTTTGCAAGAGCATAATTAAAAATAGTAATGAAGACACTGGTACACACAGAGAAAGAACATATCGAGGAGATTATCCGTAGTTGCGATGTCTGTTTCGTCGGACTGGCTGATACGGATGGTACGCCTTACGTTATACCCATGAACTTTGGCTATCGGAACGGTGTTATCTATTTACATTCAGCGCAGGAAGGCCGAAGTATCTCAATCCTGGAACGTAACCCGAAGGTTTGCATCACCTTCAGCACCGACCATGATCTGGTATTCCAGCATCCCGAAGTGGCTTGCAGCTACCGTATGCGTTCCAAAAGCGTTATCGCATGGGGTAAAGTGCGGTTTGAAGAAGACTTCGACAAGAAAACGGAAGCGCTGGATATAATTATGAAACAGTATTCGGACAAGGAATTCCGTTATTCCGACCCGGCTGTGAAAAACGTAAAAATATGGCTGGTAGACCTAGATGAAGTAACATGCAAAGAGTTCGGGGCACCGCACAAGAAATACTAAACATTTAAGAGAGTGAATATATGAAAAATCTGTTAGCAATATTTTTAATGGTGTTCCTGTTCGCTTCATGCGAAGGACCGATGGGCCCTCCGGGACGAGACGGGGAAGATGGCGGTATAACCTACTGGATATTTGACAAGGATATACAAGTTAAGTCAAGCGACTGGGAATTAGTCGACAATGGTAATAACGAACCTTTTTACATGTATGAGTACAGAATTGCCGATAAAGATTTCGACATATATCAGGATGCTTATAAAGAAGGCTTAATTACCTGTTACATGTATCTGGATCACGGCGAAGACAAAGAAGCACAAACTGCATTACCCAACCCTGTCAATCGAATAGATAAAGAGAATAATATCTGGACGGAAACCTATGCAGCCGAATACACCAAAGACGGTTTCATCATCTTCAAAGTGACATTCTCCGACTTCTTTACTGATCAACGGCCGCCGGAAACGCATTTCAAAGCAGTTATAACCTATTAAAAGTACACATATATCAGATATTTAATGTACTTTTGCCCAAAATAAGACTTTCAAAATAATGGGATTGCAAAAGCATAGCAAGGTATTGAATGAAACAGTAGAAAAGCTTTCGGACGAATGTTCATACAAACAACTGTTTCATGCCTACCGCGATGAAGAGGCATTGCCTTCAGGTGAAGTACTGGAGGAGATCATTGACTTGTGCCGTGCAATCCTGTTTCCTGGCTATTACGGGAATGCGCGGATCAGTACACAGACGATCCGTTTCCATACCGGGGTCAATATTGAAAAGTTGCACGAGCTGCTCAGCCGTCAAATCTATGCGGGCCTTTGCCTGGCCGACACCAGCTGTACTTCCTGTGCGGAAGAGCAGATCCTCAGCCAGGCAGAAAAACTTTCCGAAGCGTTCATTTCCACACTGCCGGAAATGCGCTGTCTGCTTGCCACCGATGCCGAAGCCGCCTACAACGGTGATCCGGCAGCACAAAACATCAATGAAGTTATCTTCTGTTACCCGGGCTTCCGGGCAATAGGCAATTATCGTATAGCGCACCAGCTTTATAAGTTGGGCGTTCCTTTTATACCCCGGATGATCACCGAAATGGCTCATTCCGAAACCGGTATCGACATTCATCCGGGAGCTCAGATAGGACATTATTTCTCTATCGACCACGGCACGGGTACCGTGATCGGCGAAACCAGTGTGATCGGGAATAACGTACGCATCTTCCAGGGTGTCAGCCTTGCCGGAGAAAAGCTGCCGCCCGATGAGAACGGGAACGCGATCCGCGGTGTCCCCCGCCATCCCATCCTGGAAGACAATGTGACCGTCTACTCCAACGCGACGCTATTGGGGAAAATACGGGTCGGCAAAGGTGCCACGATATGCGGCAACGTCTGGATCACCGGAGATGTTCCCCCCGGTGCTGTCATTACACAAAATAAAGTAACTAAATAAATATCTTTTCTTACAACGCACGCAAATGAATAACGAGACATTTGAAATGGTGGCCAAAACCCTGTACGGGTTAGAAGAAATACTGGCCGGTGAGTTATTAGCTATAGGCGCCAACGATATAGAAATTGGCCGCCGGATGGTATCCTTCACAGGAGATAAAGAAGTGCTTTACAGAGCCAACTTCTGTTGCCGCACCGCCTTACGCATCCTGAAACCGATCTATCATTTCAAGGCAAAAGATGCCGATACGGTTTATAAGGAAGTGAAAAAAGTCGTATGGGAAAACTATATGTCACTGGACAAGACGTTCGCGATCGACTCCGTGATCTATTCAGAAGATTTCAATCACTCTAAATTCGTGGCTTACCGTACAAAAGATGCGATCGTTGACTACTTTATGGAGAAGCACAACAAACGTCCTTCCGTACGTGTGAACAATCCCGACTTATACATCAATATACATATCTCGCACAACGATTGTACCTTGTCTATCGACAGTTCGGGCGAGAGCCTTCACAAACGCGGATACCGCGTGGAACAGACCGAAGCACCGCTGAACGAAGTGCTGGCTGCCGGTATGATCCTGAAGACAGGCTGGAAAGGCGAATCCAATTTCGTCGACCCGATGTGCGGTTCCGGTACGCTGCTGATCGAAGCGGCTATGATCGCCCTGAACATCGCCCCGGGTATCCACCGCAAGGAGTTCGCTTTCGAGAAATGGATCGACTTCGACCAGGAACTGTTCGACCGCATCTATAACGACGAAAGCCAGGAACGCGAATTCACTTTCAAATGCTACGGTTCGGATATCAACCCGGCCGCTATCGAGATCGCCCAGAAGAATATCCGTAGCGCAGGCCTGGCCAAATACGTCGAACTGAAAACGATGCCTTTCCAGCAATATACGGAAGCACCGCAACCGGGTATCCTGGTAACCAACCCGCCTTATGGCGAACGTATCTCCTCCCGCGACCTGCTGGGACTTTATAATATGATCGGCGAACGCGTCAAACATGTGTTTACCGGATATAAAGTATGGATACTCAGCTACAAAGACGAATGCTTCGACAAGATCGGCCTGCGTCCCAGCGAACGGATGAAGTTGATCAACGGCTCGCTCGACTGCGAATACCGTTGTTACGAAATATTTGAAGGAAAGAACAAAGACTATAAGAAAGCATTGAACGAGGAAGGCGCGGAAAGAACGGAAGATTCCGCCTCACGTCCGAGACCCTCATTCCCTGAAAAAAGATATGACACCCGTCCTGCAGGTCGCCCGAACTTCAAGACCGATCGCATGGATCGCCCCGACCGTCGTTTTGCCGCGGCTCACAGTGAAGACGAAAACGAACGTACATCCGCAGCACCGGGAAAACGTTTCTTCGGCGAAGAACGCGGTGACGGCCGTCCTGCCCGCAAACAGTTCGGAGGCGAACGTGGTGAACGCCCGGTTCGCCCGATTCTGCACAAAGCCGGTGAAAAACGTCCCGTCAAAATGCGTTACAAAGACGAAGACGACAGGTTCTCTAAAAACAGAAAGAACTTCGGAGACAGAAAACGCGGAGAAGGCCGTCCATTCAAGAAACCATTCAGAAGAGAAGACAACGATGACTTTGAAGATTAAACACTTCCTGGTTCTTTGCGTGTTCGCTTTATCTACATCCATGACGCTGATGGCACAGGACAAACAACTCACATTACACGACCTGCTTCCGGGAGGGAAGACACACAATAAGTTCGTCCCGGCCAGTCTCAAACAGCTACAATGGTGTGGGGACACTTACCTGTATGTCAAAGGAGACAGTATGATATGCGGCGTACCCGAAAAGAAAGAGCAGGTTGCCTTTACACGCAGCCGACTCAATGAGGCGCTTTCGGCAGCCGGACTTCCGACGGTAGGCAGTCTGCCCGGATTTTCTGTTCCCTATAAGGACCAGCCGGTACTGGCTTTTACCAGTAAAGGCCACCGCCTGCATTACAATTTTGCCGAAAACAAGATAATTGGCAATTATCAGCTGGACAACAAAGGATCGAACTATAACTTCTGTCCGGCCAATAACTGCCTGGCATTCACGGTGGGGAACAACATACAGATTCTTTCACCGGAGAATCAGACGAGTATTGTTACACGTGAAACAAAAGACGGAATCGTATGCGGACAGGCAGTCCATCAACGTGAATTCGGCATCAGCAAAGGACTGTTCTGGTCACCGGCAGGTTCCGCCCTGGCTTTCTACCGGATGGACGAGAGCATGGTCACAGACTATCCTATCGTCAATATCGACGCCCGCCAGGCAAAAGCCGAACCGGTTAAATATCCGATGGCCGGCATGAAGAGCCATGAGGTAACAGTCGGTGTGTACAACCTCTCGACAGGCGAAACCGTCTGGCTGGAAACCGGAACCCCCAAAGAAAAGTTTCTTACCAACATCGCCTGGAGCCCGGATGAAAAGAGTATCTATATTGCCGAACTGAACCGCGAACAGAATGAGATGAACCTGGTTCGCTATTCTGCCCTGACCGGCAAGAAAGAAGCCGTTCTTTTCACAGAAACGAACGAACATTACGTTGAACCGCAATATCCGGTACTCTTCCTCCCGAACGATCCCGGCAAATTCATCTGGCAAAGCCAGAAAGACGGATACAACCACCTGTTTCTGTATGACACCACCGGCAAACAACTAAAGCAACTGACACAGGGAGAATGGGTAGTCACCCAGGTAATCGGTTTCGATGCCAAAGGCGAGAACCTGTTTATCACTTCCACCCAACCGCACATACGGAGTTCGTTCAATTACGGCACTCCGATGAATGTAAACGGCTGGAAGCTGAATCTGAAGAAGGGGGAGACATCCCTGCTGACACCGAATGCCGCCCTGGAAAGTGTACATAACCTTTCGGTCAGCGCCTCCGGCAAATATGCGATCGACAGTTACGACGCTCCGAAAATCCCGCGCATCATCAACCTGATCCGGACCAAAGACGGCAAGGAGATCAAAAACCTCCTGACCGCCCGGGACCCATACAAAGGCTACACACTGCCGGAAATAGAAGCTGGTACCATAAAATCTGCCGACGGTACAACCGACCTGCATTTCCGCCTGGTCAAACCTGTCGGACTGGATGAGAACAAGAAATACCCGACCATCGTCTACGTCTACGGCGGCCCCCACTCACAACTGGTAACGGGTGGCTGGCAGAACGGCGTAAGAGGCTGGGATATCTATATGGCACAACGCGGCTACGTGGTTTTCACGGTCGACAACCGCGGCACATCTAACCGGGGATTCGCTTTCGAAAGCGTGATCCACCGCAACTTGGGTGTCAACGAGATGGCCGACCAGATGAAAGGCGTGGAATACCTGAAATCGCTTCCTTACGTGGATGCCGACCGTATCGGTGTGCACGGATGGAGCTACGGCGGCTTCATGACGACCAACCTGATCCTGACGCATCCCGATGTTTTCAAAGTCGGTGTTGCCGGCGGTCCGGTGATCGACTGGAGCAACTACGAGATCATGTATGGAGAGCGTTATATGGACCGTCCGCAGGATAATCCGGAAGGGTATAAGAACGCCAACCTGAAGCTGAAGGCAGGCAACCTGAAAGGCCATCTCCTCCAGATACACGGCGACATCGACCCGGTAGTAGTATGGCAACATAGCCTGGGCTTCCTGAAAGCCTGCGTGGATGCAGATACCTATCCCGATTATTTCGTCTACCCCCGCCACGAGCACAACGTGACAGGCAAAGACCGCCCGCATCTCTACGAGAAGATAACACGGTATTTCGATGACTACTTGAAGAATACGAACAAAGAGTAACTGTTTCCCCTCTTGAGAGGGGAAACAGTTACCATCAGATAATATAATAAACATAACGATATGAACATTCTATTATTAGGCTCCGGCGGCCGCGAACATGCAATAGCCTGGAAGATTTCCCAAAGTCCGAAAGTGGATAAGTTATTCATTGCCCCCGGCAACGCAGGTACTGCACAGGTGGGAACCAATGCATATATCAAGGCGGACGATTTCGCCGCCATCAAAGATTTTGTACTGGCTAACGATGTGAACATGGTTGTTGTCGGTCCGGAAGATCCGCTGGTAAAAGGTGTTTACGACTTCTTCAAAAACGACGCCTCGCTGGCCGGCATCCCCGTGATCGGTCCGTCCAAAGCCGGAGCGCAGCTGGAAGGCAGTAAAGACTTTGCCAAAGCATTCATGATGCGCCATAACATACCGACCGCCCGTTACAAGAGCATCACAGCCGAAAATATCGCCGAAGGATACGCCTTCCTCGAATCGCTGCCTGCCCCTTACGTGCTGAAAGCCGACGGACTGGCTGCCGGAAAAGGCGTACTCATCCTCGAAACGCTGGAAGAAGCGAAAAAAGAACTGGGTGACATGCTGAACGGTATGTTCGGCGATGCCAGCAAGACAGTGGTTATCGAAGAGTTCCTGACAGGTATCGAATGTTCGGTATTCGTCATGACCGACGGTACGAACTACAAAGTACTCCCCGTAGCCAAAGACTACAAACGGATCGGCGAAGGCAATACCGGCCTGAACACCGGCGGTATGGGTGCCGTTTCCCCTGTTCCATTTGCCGACGAGGGGTATATGGCCAAAGTGGAAACACAGATCATCCGTCCGACCATCGAAGGTCTGAAAGCGGAAGGTATCGACTATAAAGGCTTCATCTTCCTGGGCCTTATCAATGAGAACGATCCCAAGGTGATCGAATACAACTGCCGTATGGGCGACCCGGAAACGGAAGTAGTCATGCTCCGCATCCAGAGCGACCTGGTAGACCTGCTGGAAGGCGTGGCCGAAGGCAACCTCGACAAGCGCACCCTGACAATAGACCCGCGTGCAGCCGTTACGGTCATGCTGGTAAGCGGCGGTTATCCCGAAGCCTACGAAAAAGGCAAACTGATCTACGGACTGAACGACATCACCTCCGACAACATCATCTTCCACGCCGGCACCGTCTCCGCCAACGACCGGATCATGACCAACGGCGGACGCGTCATCGCTGTCAGCTCTTACGGAGCCAATAAGGAAGAAGCCCTGGCCAAATCATTCGCCGGAGCAAAGACCATCATGTTCGACAAGAAATATTTCCGAAGCGACATCGGGTTCGATTTGTAAATGAACAATACATACAGCTATTCTCGCAGACACACCATTTCGGGACCGGCAACTTTTGCCTGTACCCTGATGGCCTGTGTCGCCTGCTGGATCGTGAGTTACCTGAACTCGGTCGGCTATCCGGTGTATGGAGAAGTGACGGCACCGCCCCTATGGAATGCTATCTGTCAGGTATTGCCCGGCAAGGCTTTCACCTATGCCATCGGCATGCTGCTGATGTTCGGGGGCGCCTTCCTGCTCCACCGTGCCAATTATGTCCTGGTGCTGATCCGCGAGAAGACGTTGTTGCCTTTCCTGTTTTATGTACTGTTCATCAGTACCAACCCGGATTTTCTGCCGCTGAAATCCACCTCAGTCGGCGTATTCTGCCTGATTCTGGCCATCTATCAGCTATTCACCTCTTACCACGACCCCGGTGCCAAGAGCAAAGCCTACAATGCCTCCCTGCTGATCGGGATCGGAAGCCTGCTATGGGTACATATCCTCTGGTTCATTCCTCTGTTCTGGATAGGGATGTATAACTTCAGGAGCTTGAGTATCCGTACCTTTCTAGCCTCCCTGCTCGGTGTAGGTACCGTCTACTGGTTCCTGCTGGGTTGGTGTATCTGGTTCCGCGACTTCACGCCGTTCACGATTCCGTTTGCCACGCTGTTCAAGATACGCATCCTGGCCGCTGCCGGCATCGGGTTGCTCGACTGGGTCGGAATCATCGCCATCGCCATACTGACGGCTGTATCCGCTATCAACATCATCACGCACGAATACGAAGATGTGCTGCGTACACGCCAGTTCCTGTCCTTCCTGATCTGCATGTCGGTGTGGGCCTTTGCACTCTATTTCCTGTACGAGCAGGCATCGGAAGAGTTTCTGGAGACAGCTTGTATCCCCTCTGCCATACTGATCGCCCATTTCTTCACCGTCATGCGGGGTAAGATCGTTTTCTGGACCTTCTATTCCACCATTGTTCTATTTATCGCTCTCTTGTTTCTACGCCTATGGAATTTCTTATAGAATACGGATATATCGGGGTGTTCATCGCCTCTTTCCTCGCAGCGACGATCCTGCCTTTCAGCAGCGAAGTCGTCCTGACCGGTGTTTTACTGGCTGGTTCTGCCTACTGGCCCTGCATGGTCGCCGCCACACTGGGCAACTTCCTGGGCGGCATGAGTTGTTACTGGCTCGGCATGCTGGGAAAAGTGGAATGGATCGAGAAATACCTCAAACTGGATGCCAAAAAGCTGCAAAAGGTACAGGACTGGATTGCCGGTAAAGGCTCCTGGATCGGTTTCTTCGTCTTCCTCCCCGGCATCGGCGACTTTATCGCGGTAGCGCTCGGTTTCCTGCGCGCCAACGTCTGGATCGTCGCCATCTCCATGTTCCTGGGCAAAGCCATCCGCTATTGGGTATGGATGGAGTTTGTTTATAAGGTACAGGGAATGTTTTAAACTTTCTTTCCCTTATTATACTACCTGAATGATGACTTCCGTAAAGATACTACCGCGGCGCACATAGATGGAGTATTCTTTCGAATCGGTCCAATAATAATAGGTAACAGTCAATTTACCACCATCGGTCGTTATCTCGAATCCATTGGATGTTGAGTATAAGAACTCGACATCTTTCGGAAAATCCATTTCCACCACATCACCGCTGTTACTCACCTCACCGATCACGCTGCCGTATTCCGGCAAGCCTTGCGGATCGGGATAGACGGGGGCATATTTAACTACGGCTCCCACATTGACTGCCGTTCCCGTATTCGCTATATCCTTCACGATTTCAGATTCAACATAAAACTGGTAATAAGAGGCTTCGAGAGCAATCGCAGGTTTTCCGGAAGGAAATTCGAGTATCGAATTGCGATTGAAGGCCTGATAAAGGCATCCCGGTAACACGGCCGCCTTCCGCACGAGTCCGTCTCCGACCCTGGGAGGAACAACCTTTCCAATCCCGTTTGCACCACCGAGTTCCACAAGCAGGCACGACGAGCCACTGAAATTGTTTTCATCCGTGATATAAATGTCCGAATTGCCCAGATACGTTTTTCCGTTATCCTCATTGAGCATATTCAATGTGGTGACATCCTCCAATTCTACTGAATCATCATCGGAACAAGATGTTGCGAAAAATACATTCGCAACAAACAGAAGTTGAAATAATAGCTTCTTTTTCATCATTTCTTAATTAATAGTTTTACAATAGGAAACACACACAAAGTATTTATGTTATTCCGCCAGCCACTGATTCAGCTGCGTCAAGATCTTTTCCTTCATATCTTCAGGCATATTACCGATGCGGGCACGATGGCTACCGCGGGGCTGGAAGTAGACCTGTTCATTCTTCTTTCCTTTGAAAACCGGAGCATGGGCTGCACTCCACGGGTCGATTTCACCGTAAATAAAGATCATCTTCGGATCATTGTCCTTCAGAAAATCATAAATCTTATGGTAAAGGGCGGGGCGGAACTCGACCTTGCCGACCAGCTCTTTGGGCAACATGATGCGGTTCAGATAACCTTTGCTACTGTCGATGGTGAGGTATTTCTTGAACGGCTTCGTGTCATATCCGTAATAACCCAACTCGCGGGCGGCCTGAACAAAGAAAGAAATAGTAGGTTGGTTCTCCGCAAAATAGTCGGGACTGCTGATATCCATCAGGTGTTTGAACAGCGTCGGGGTATCGGAATGGAGAGAAGGAATAACAGATACGGACGTTCCCCACTGCCATAAGGCAAAAGGATACTCCAGCACGCAATAATCGAGCACTTCGGGCATCGGGATACGGTATTCCAGGTTCTTTTCTTTGGAAAAAGCCTCCAGCAAAGGGATAATCTCTTCTTTGCGTTTCAAGACCTCCTTCTGGAACGCTTCTATCTTGCGGCGCTCCTGTTTTGTACCGACCTTACGGAGGAACGGTTCGTGGCGACCGTCTTCAACCCCTTTGCACAGCGGACCGACATAAGGGACGGAGATGTCCACGTCGTCCGGGAAAAAGGCACGGTAAAGCATGGTAGTCTGGCCGCCTTTGCTGATACCGGTGCTGATCCATTTGCCGGTATAAAGCTGCTTGAAAGTCTGGTTGACGTTATGCAGGTCGTAAGCGGAATTTTCGGCAGTCAGATAATCCCAGTTGCAAGGTTCGGGTGTGGATTCCAGGAAATAACGATACTCCACAAAGACCAGGTTGGCATTCAGCAGCTTGGTCAGTTCCTCCTCGTATTTGGGATTCAGGGCATAAGCGCCGCCATATCCTTCGGTGACAATAACGGTCGGACGGTCGAAACCGACATGGCCAACAACAACGCGCTGCGTGAAAGTGCCGGCCTCCGGATTCTTAGGGTCGACAAGCTGGGTGATACGTACAAGATACTTTTCGGGATAAACGTCCGATTCCAGTTGTTCGACACTGGTGATCCCTTTCAGGGCGGCAAGCTTCTCCTTCAGTTCGCCCGGCGCGGCAAAGGCAGCCAGGGTACAGAGAAAAGAGAGAAGCAGAAGATTGAATGTTCTTCTCATGGCTTATTCTTTTTTGTTATTTATTGTTCTTATCAGTCCTTCATATTTGGCTCGTTTCACAGCCGACCCCGCAAAGATACGATTATAATCGTCGCGGGTAAAGCAGCGAAGGTCTTCTTTTTTCAAAGACAGGAAAGCCGGGGAAGGAGAAAAAGCCGCTTCACGGGTAGGACTGGCAAAGCGGTTCCAGGGACAGACCTCCTGGCAGGTGTCGCAACCGTAGAGGCGGTCGCCCAGGCGGGAAGCCTGTTCGGAAGGGATATCGCCTTTATGCTCGATCGTAAGGTAAGAGATGCACTTGTTTGCGTTCAGGTGGCCGGGACGTTCCAGGGCACCTGTCGGACAGGCATCGAGGCAACGGCGGCAAGCACCGCAACGGTTCTTCTGAGGGGTGTCATAATCCAGTTCCAGGGTGGTGACGATCTCTCCGAGAAAGAAAAAGGAACCTTTGCCGGGGATGATCAGGTTGGTATTCTTCCCGATCCAGCCAAGGCCGGCTTTCCAGGCCCAGTAACGCTCCAGGATGGGAGCGGAGTCGGTGAAGAGGCGGGCGGCAGGAAGGATGAAGTCAGCCTGTCCCCGTGCTTGACATGGGGTCGCCGAGGAACTGATCTCCTCATTTTCCGGTCGAAGCGGCCTGCTCACTTGCGGCCCCGTGTCAAGCACGGGGACAAGGCTTGTTATGTACTCCCAGAGCTGCCGGAGTTTGTCTTTCACAACGATATGATAGTCCTTTCCATAAGCATAATAGGAAATGCGCGGGGAACCGGGAGATTGCTTCTGTGGCGGATAGTAATTAAGAGCCACGGAAATAACGGAACGGGCACCTTCCACCAGCCCTGCAGGATCAAGCCGGATATCACGGTAGTTCTCCATATATTTCATGCCGGCATGACATCCTTCGGCTATCCACCGGTCAAAAAACAAAGCTTCGGTGTCTGCGGAAGCCACTTCAGCTATTCCGCAGGCATCGAAGCCTAATTCCTTCGCTTTGTTCTTTATTAATATGGATAAACTATGCATCTCAACTAAATGGGAACCTCAACATTCTGTCATGACGGGCTTGACAGATTATTCAAACACCTTAAACACATACCCTTCCTGCTGCAACCACTCGATAGCGCGGGGCATGGCTTCGCGCATGTTCGTTTCGGCTTTCAGGGAGTCGTGGAAGACAATAACGGAGCCGTTACGGGTATAGTTCTTTACCACATTGAAGACACCGTTCGGGGTCATGTGAGGACTGTAATCGCGGGTCACCACGTCCCACATGATGATCTTGTACTTCCGGCGCAAGGCGACAACCTGCGGAAAACGCATATGCCCGTGGGGAGGACGATATAAATCGCTCTGAATATATTCGGCAGCCTTCTCTATGTTATCCAGATAATTCTTCGTCCAGTATTGAAGTCCCTGGATATGATTGTAAGTATGGTTCCCTACCCGGTGGCCGCGATCGAGCACCATCTGATAGATATCCGGATGTTTGCGGACATTATCCCCCACACAGAAGAAGGTAGCCTTCACTCCATATTTATCGAGTATATCCAAAACCCAAGGGGTAACCTCGGGAATTGGGCCGTCGTCGAAGGTGAGATATACACACTTCTCCTTAGCCGGTATCCGCCAGATTACCCCCGGGAACAGGACCCTGTAAAACCAGGGCGGTTGTTCTATAAACATACGTTATTTATTTCCACGCACCGAACCCCAAGCCATCCGGTAGTTGTCAAACTCTTCCTGATACTTAGCAGCGAATTCGGGATTATAATGTTTGCTGACTGTCAGCACTTGATTCATGACAGCCAGGTTATGTTCCAACTCTCTCGTTACAGAAGCCAGCTGAGAAGGTCTCAGACGGAAGAACCAGTCGATATTGCGCATTGCATTCTCTGCAATTCCGGTAAAGACCTCTTCTGCCTTTTCCGTCTCATCGAGTGCATAATACAACTCTCCGGTAGAAAGAGCAGTCCAATCCAACGGTACATTTTCCGGTGGCAGTACTTCCATACATTTGTTCAGTACATTCAACGCCTTCTCCTTCTTACCTTCCTTCAACAGGTCTTCAGCCAGTTTATTGAACAATGCTCCACGGTAGCTCTTGCACATACGCATCACGTTTTCATCGATGTAAACGCCCGGTTTGTCTACGCCACCCCATTTGAACTTGTTCATCACGTTGTCGTACATCTTTTCCGTGTTGGTGCCTTTGTTCGCCTGCTTCGGAACGATCTGGTAAGCCAGACCGGTCTGTTCGAAGTAACCGTCCAGACCGACAAACTGGTCAGGATTTACGGTGATCGCATAATAAATAGGACGTTCCCAGTTATTGGTCTGCAACATATCCAGAATCATCAGTTCCTGTTTGCCCAAAGCAGTCTTACCTTTCAGGCTGATTGTCATTTCCTTCAATAAACCGGTCGAATCGGTAGCCAGGCCTTTAGCAACGGCTGTCGCCGAATCCACCTTATAGATAAGCGTTTCCGAAGGGATATAGTCGAGTTCCTGATTGAAACCAGGTATCTTCTTGAATTTCGGATCATTGCTACGTACAAAGTTCAGCCCGGTACTCAGGTCGATAGGTTTATCCATCATCGGGACAATATAGGCAGCATCACGCGTACCCTGTATGTAATCGGCACGGTCCCATGAAATAGGCAGCGGAGCCGATTCGTACGCCTGTTTCTTCATCTGGTCGATATACCAGTCTGTCTGCAAATAACTGGTGTTACATACGCGGACATCGGTACGGATACCCTCCACTTCCTGCGCATACCACAACGGGAAAGTATCGTTATCGCCATTGGTAAAGATCACGGCATTCGGTTCGCACGATTCCAGGTAGTTAGCACCGAAATCACGGCAAACATAACGTCCCGAGCGATCATGGTCGTCCCAGTTCTGCCCCGCCATCTGGATAGGCACGAACAGGCACAGTACTGTCGCAACAGAACCTGCCACCACCGGAGACAACTTGCCGTACTTCTGCATCAGCTTCGCCAGGGCCGCGACACCGAACCCGATCCAGATACAGAAGGCATAGAAGGAGCCTGCATACGCATAGTCTCGTTCACGCGGTTGATAGGGCGCCTGGTTCAGATAGAGCACGATAGCGATACCTGTCATGAAGAACAGGAAGAAAGTGATCCAGAAACTCTGGATACCACGCTGTCCGGAATAAGCCTGATACAAAAGTCCCAGGATACCGAGCAGGAGCGGTAACATATAATATACATTATGTCCTTTATTGTCAGCTATATCGGAAGGCATGTTGTCCTGCGGACCTACAAGCACCTCGTCGATTGCCTTGATACCGGTAATCCAGTTACCGTTCATCACTTCACCATTTCCCTGGATATCATTCTGACGGCCGGAGAAGTTCCACATAAAGTAACGCCAGTACATGAAGTTCAGCTGATAGGCAAAGAAATAACGCAGGTTTTCGGCAAACGTCGGCTTCATCACCGTCACGTTCTCACCGCAACGGTTGAACTTCACAGGTTCTCCCTTGAACTGAGACCATTCCTTATAAGCTCCCACATGCGCATCCACATTGCTGTACATACGTGGGAAAAGCATATTCAGTTCGTCTACATATTCATATTCCACATCGTGGCGCGAAACAAAATATTTGTCTTTTTCACTCGGATCTTTCTTGATGACGCGGCTCCATACAGCTTCACCTTCCTTGGTTACAGGAGCGCAGTTACCGCCCTGGTTCTCGCGCTGTACTTCCGAAGCAAACGTCTGTCCGTACAACAACGGTGTTTTACCATATTGTTCACGAGCCAGATAAGAACGCAAAGTGAAAATATCGCTCGGTGCATTCTGGTTCATCGGCGTATCGGCCGTCGCACGGATCATCGTCAGTGCATAAGAAGAATAACCGACAACGATCACCATCAGGCAAACCAATACGGTATTCAGCATCTTGATATTCACCTTCTTGCTCATAAACAAATAAGCAGTCAGGGCACCTGTCAGAATAACCGCCAGCACATAGCCGCTTCCGATAAACGGCACACCTACCAATACGATAGACAGGATAAACGCCACCTTCATGCGCACCGGATTAATTTCATCGCGCATCGTTTCCCAGATAGACCAGATCAGCACGGCGGCCAATACAATCACATAGGCAAATACACCTGAATTGTAAGGCATTCCCAACACATTGACAAACAACAGTTCGAAATAACCGCAGACTTCAACCAGTCCCTGTACGACACCATACATCATCAGTCCGACGATCGCGAACGAAACCAACAACGCATAAATAGTTCCCTTCATCGTAGGATTCGGGAATTTCTTATAGTAATAAACCAGCACGATAGCCGGGATACAAAGCAAGTTCAACAGGTGGACACCGATACTCAACCCCATCAGATAAGCGATCAGTACGATCCATCGGTCGGCATGCGGACGGTCAGCCGCCTCTTCCCACTTCAGGATCAGCCAGAAAACCAATGCAGTAAACAGAGAAGAATAAGCATATACTTCACCTTCCACGGCACTGAACCAGAATGTATCGCTAAATGTATAGGCCAATGCTCCTACCAGACCGCTACCCATAATTGTGATCATCTGACCCAATGAGATTTCACTCTCATCGTCCACCATGATCTTACGGGCCAGGTGTGTGATACTCCAGAACAGGAACAGGATTGTCAGCCCGCTAAAGAGTGCCGACATCGAATTGACCATTTTAGCCACTGTGGAAGTATCCGACGCCAGCTGCGTGAACAGGTTGGCCGTCAACATAAAGAACGGTGCTCCGGGCGGATGCCCAACTTCCAGTTTAAAAGCAGAAGAGATGAACTCACCACAATCCCAGAAACTGGCAGTGGGTTCGATAGTCATCAAATAAACGGTTGAAGCGATCAGAAAAACGATCCATCCCAACACGTTGTTGATTAGTTTATACTTTCTCATGTTTGTATAAAGTGTGATAATTAGTTGTCAAATTACGCCATCCTCACACGGACAGTCGGCCGCAAAGGTAAGCATTTACGTTTAATACCAACGCCTTAATACTCCATAAATTGTATTGAAGAGATTAGAATTATATTAAAAAAAGTCTGATTTTTAGCTGACTGAAGATGACAATAATATGACACGGATGTCATATAGCAAAAACCGCCTTTTCATCGGTTACTTTGATCAGATTACCTCTGCCAGTTTCCAGGCTTGAATATGTTTTATGCCCTTATTGGAAGGATACGAAATCTCATCAAAAGAAACTACATACTTATCATAATTATCCTGAATTGCTTCCAAAGGCGCATATTCACGACGGACCGTTTGCTCATCTGACAACAAGTAGGTACTTTGCAAATAAAGAATATGATCCCCTTTCATAGCGACAAAATCAACTTCTTTATCCCGCATAGCACCGACATACACATCATATCCGGAACGCCGCAATTGTAAATAGACAAGATTTTCCAGCTTATAACCGATTCCGTAGGCAAAACCCGGATAAAGATAATTTTTATAAGCAAGGTCATTAATGTAATATTTGCAATTGCCGGAAATCGTCTCCTTTCCTCTTATATCATAACGTTCAACTTTATGAATAAGAAACGTATCTTCTATATAGCCAATATAGTTAGAAATAGTATCATAGGTTGTTTTCCGCTTCTTGCTTTTAAAGAAATTCAAAATATTGGTTATCGAAATCAGGTTAGAGGCATTGTTCACAAGATATATAAAAATATCTTCCAATAACTTAGGGTCCTTTATGCTATTTCGTTGTATAATATCCCTTAATAATACGGTATCTTTAATTGCCGCAACATAATTACGCCTCGTCTCATTGTTAGGTAAGATAAATAATTCAGGTAACGCCCCACTTTCCATATAGTCTAAATAACTTTGCCTGTGATCGTCTTTTCCGGTTATCCCGATATATTCCTGATAACTAAACGGAAATATCTCAAAATTCACATATCGTCCGGACAAAAGAGTGGCAAGTTCTCCTGATAACATCTTTGAATTAGAACCACTTATAAAGATTTCATAATTATCAGCAAAATTCTGAGAATAAGAATTCACAAAATGCTCCCATCCTGTAACATTTTGTATCTCATCAATAAACAACCAGACTTTTCCTACAGGTTTTAATGCTTCTTTATATTGTTTCAACAAGATTTCCAGATCATGATAATCTTTTACGCAATCAAAATCCGTAAACTCTTTATTGATATAAAATATATTCTGAGGATTAATACCGTCCTGAACCAATCTGTAAGCAATTTGCCTAAGTATATAGCTTTTACCAGCACGACGTTGACCGACAAGCACTTTGACTAACCTGTTTCCTATATAATCAAAAATTTTATCTGTATAACCAACCCGTATAAAACCTAATTCAGGAACATTCCCATTCCAAAAATTATACTTTACCAACAATGCAAAATTTTCTTCCATACTCGAAAATATTTCTTCAAATGTAAGAATATTCTTCCACACTCGAAAATTTCGCACTACTAAAATCACATTTTCGGTCTTACTCTTTTAATTAGACTATTTTATAAATCCTTTTTCTTCAAAAAATCCGATAAAAGGTTTTATCCGTTTGCTATAAACAGGTCGTTCAATTATCTTCATAATTTTATAAGTCATAACTTATAAACATCAGAAAATATCATCCTGTATAAGTTATGTTTGATAACCTAATAATGATACAACATATTCTATTACAAAGACCGGGGTGAGTGCGATTTTATCGCGATTGGAAAGAGACATGTCCGCGAGTCCCATTGCTTAAACCATTCGCACTGAAACGCCATTGAGTATTATTCCCGTTGGGGTTGTTGGCATGCCACCAGTTTGTAAGTGTTGTACCGACTGTACCCACCCAATAAATATAATCCTGATCATTACTTAACTTCCCGGTACTGCAATCAAAAATCAACACATAGGGAGAATTCCGACCCGGAAAAATGGAAATATCTGTCCTTACCTGAGTTCCACCGGTGAAAGAGGCACTTCCCCCCTCTTCGGAATCAATAACCATAGAAGCATCGGCCCGCGTGGCTATCAGACCCGGATCATTCGAACCAATCTCATATGCAAGGTTAAAAGCTGTTTTCTTAACCAGGACGCCCTGGAGTTCCGTAACCATCAGAACCTGCGAACATTGGTAATCGTTCAATGCTTTTTTCGTTTGTAGATTTATACTATGCAAATCACCTTTTAGTCTTGCAATATGCCCCGGATAAATTCTCAACGGATCGGTAACCTCCTTGGTTGCATTAAGCTCAAACTCATCATATTCATTCACGATTATATAAGGACGCAGCAATGTATAAGTCTCATCATAACTCCTCGAAGAGTACATCTTTTCATCGTCATCATATGCGCACGAAGCTAAAACAGTACCTACCGTAACCAATAAAAGCAATAAACGAAATTTTAAATTCAGAGTATCCATAATCGTATTTTCTTTAATTAATACTTTTCTTACTTCCACCCACAAACCTTATCTTTCATTCGTTCCGGAGCAAAGATACACCAATGTTAGAATTCCCGAACAGATAATGCCCGAATTATGAGAACGTTTCGCATTTTTAAGATATTCTCATCCGGTAATACAGCAGGTCATCATCTATAAACATTTTATTATTCAAGAATGACAAAAAAAAAAGATGACATAACAATCAGGACGATATCTGCCTCCAGTTTATGGCATATCTAGTAGTAAACCATAACTGAGGCAAAAGAAGGGCGTCGAAAACCAGACGCCCTATCTTTCTATGGAATAATTGTACGATTATACTATTTTTGTAATTGATAACTTGCAAGGCTTTGATGATTTGAGTTTCTTAAGCTATAAATATAAAATTGCGAATCATTAATATCAGCATCATATGCAATATAGTTATATATACAATTAGGATCTGATTCTCCCCATGTACCACAGCCATCGGAAACAGAGTATCTTCTTTTTTTAGAATCTGTTCCAGTATACTCTCCATAAAGGGTGCTTGTTCCAAAGTTTAATAAAAAATGTTCATGTATATATGTTCCTGCCGGAGCCCTATCGACAACTTCTTTTATGGCAGTCCAGCGTTCACTATGTCCCATTCGTGTAAGATCTTTTGCATAAGATAAAGGCTGCATTTTATCATCAATAACAGGCGCTATATCATATCCATTATCTGTTTTTATAATTTCAAATTTACCTTCTTTTATCCATTGATTCCAAGAATCAATAACATTGAGTATAAATTTATACAAATCTTCTGCTATTCTGATTTCCGCCCCTGATTTCAACTTTGGAACAAGCCGGCCATCCACTACTGACAAATGTTTTTTTACTCTTTCCAAAGCCTTCATATAAACAATATTATTATATGCTTTATCTCCAACAAGACCAGTATGGTAATCATAGGGTGCAATGGCATCATCTGACATCAGTTGTTTTGTTTGTAAAAAGTCAGAATCAGCAAACTGGAGTTTCTTAGCTTCCCGCCATGATTCTTGGTTTTTCTGGTTTATATCATCATTTTTTTTCTGATCAATCGTCAATATTTCCGCATTGATCTCTGTTGTTACTTCTGAATTTTCTGTTTTAGGAGATTCAGTTGTATTAAACTCGCATTGGCACATAAGGAGTCCTATTAATGCTACCGATAAATAAATTAAGCCTCTCTTCATAATTGTAGATATTTATAATTACATTAGAATAAAATGTATTAATCTTATAGATTATACGAGATAAACTGTAATAACAGTAGGATCAATTTCATTATTTGATTTACACTTTTAAAATTATGTTATTTACATACAAATCAGACACATTATGATCCGATTAGAGATTTAAGAAACTCTCTTCAAAGTCAAAATACCTTTATAAGCCCCCTCTCCATTTGTTCCTTTTTCCAATCCCATTGTATCCTTATCTGATTGAATCAGCAACCAATGACCGTTTAAAACCCCTCCATTTTCAACAATTAAAACTTTTTCCTCAATGCGATACTCGAAGGTACTCTCAGTCGGTTGATCCATAGTTTCCCATTTCAGACTATATCGTCCCTTGGTTTCTGACTCAAAGAAAATCCCAGCATTTGCAGTTGTTGATACAGGCTCCCCAAACGATGCTATGTAAGATTCATCGAATGTACCTTTCCACTGTGTTTGTTTTAGAGAGGCCGCACTAAAGTTAAGACTATTTTTATGATCATCGCTATCGCAACCAGATAAAAATAAATTCAATGAGAAAAACAATAAAATCTGAACAAGTCTCATACTGAAATTTTTTAATTTATAACCCAATAATATTATATGAATTAGCTAAAGACGCTATCGAGATATTTTTATCCGGCAATGATTCCACCCAATTTCTTATCCCATATATATCAAGCACTTCATCATCACCTTCATCTACAAAATAAGAAAAACAAATACGAGTAGACGGATCATAAATATATTGCATACTCGTCTTTTCATAATAAAACTTGTAAAAGTTTTTCTCTTTGAATCCTGCAAGATTAATACAAAGAGGTGATCTCAAATTAGGATTCAACCTCGTTCTTTTATTATATCCGATTTCTATATCAGAGCTAAATAATTGAGATTTCTCAGCAGAAATCTTCTCGACTTTTTTCATGAATACCGCATCATCTTCATTCTTTCTTAATTCTTCATCTGTAGCGGTGGCTGCTAAACCATCACTAAGTATAATCCTATCAGCTTGTCTTGTTACCAAAACGGCAGCAACATCATATACAGCCTCGTATGAAGATGTTGCTCGAACCATTACTCTAACAATTTCAATATAAGGATATACTAAACTTGTATAGGTTGGCAACACTTCATTAAAAGTATCATCAAAACGTTGTTTGAAGTTTTTCTCCAGCACAAAATCCGATAATGGATATAAACTATTATCTTTTACATCTATCATTGTATGATTTGATACATTATTAAGCGAGCGCATCCATGATGTTAAATCTACATTCAGGTCTTTAATGGCTTTAACATTCACAACCGCCTCTCCTCCATCTCGTACTCCTCCGTATGTTTTTATACTAACATAGGTATTGTTACTTTTAAAAGTATTTGTCTCATCATTATGATTAGATCCCGTAATCCCCAAGTTACCACTTGTACTATTACCTTTATAATTCAGTGATGCATTCATCGACTTATCCATATCTTTTTCTTTAACATCCGTACGGTCTTCTGATGTTGCATTACCTGCATAAATAGCATAAGCTTTTCCACCGGTTAAATAACCAGTCAAAACAAAATCACCATAACTATCAAGTGTTGACGATATAGGAGAATTATACAAACTTCTAATAAATGATTTTGTTAAAAACTGTCTGGCAAATAATTTTCTCGTAGCTTCTGAATTTTGTAATGAAAACTGGCTATTCGTGAAATTAATACTAAGTTCACCATACGTTGCTTCCTTCGTATTATCTATTACCGTTTTGAAGACATCAGTAGTTGTTTTCGTTTTACCTAATGTGAAAATCTTCAAGTTAAGAGAAAAACCAGATGTTATTTTTTTCGTGATTGTCGAATTATACTGGTATCTTTCAAACGTATCATAAGCAAAACTCTTTGTCTCGGTAATATTTAATTTTATGCCATCAACATAATTCGGGTCGTATGCTTTTACAGCATTCAGGTCAATCACCGGATGACTGACATTACTAAAATCTCCCAAAATGTAATTTCCATTTTTAAGATTATAAGCTCGCCCAAGAAATGCGTCAGAGTTTCCTGTTTCACCAGATATATCTCCTTTAGTCTGTAATTTATTGATATCAAAAGGTTTTATCTTAGGTAAATTAGGGTTTCTAGGCTGAATAATAACGTTCCCTTCTTTCTCCGAAGACTGATTTCCGGGAACATTACTACTTTTATCTAATTCATCAGAACAGGATACTAATATCGCTGTCATTAATATTGTCAGAGAAATAATAATATTTTTCATACTTTATTTACTTAAAAAATTATTCGTGATAAAACTGATTTCAGGGTTTTATTTCTTCGCCTGTATCCAAGTCTAAGAATCTAAAAAGGTCTTTCGGATATTTATCGTCTCTTAATGTTGTACAGATGACTCCACGCCATGTTCCGTTAATCTTAACCAGTCTTTCACCTCCACCATAATTACATGTCATATATGCTGTATATTTAGCTGATACATTGTAGTTCTCTAAAAAACTCGTTGCTTCTATTTTACAGTTAGCCGGGGCTAAACCTTCGATATCAAAAGATAAAGTTCTTTCTATTATTTGGGTTGTAGTAGAATAAAGCATATCCGTTTTTTCACGAATAGGGTCTGGGTCATCCTTCGGAGCAACAGGAAGAGGTAAAACTAGGCTCTCAGCTTCTACTGTTGGACGATAATACATATCACTAGCGTTATTCGGAATGATTTTTAAAGCACTGTTTTCAGTAAAAGAATATTCATCTTTTGCATAAAGAGCTCCCTTAATAGTAAAAGGTCTCTTTTCGTCTGTTTGATTTTTACCATATGTAATCAGTTTCATTGGAGCACGTTTTGTTACAGTAGAGCCATCTTTGTGAAACTCTATGTGATGTAATGTAAAATCATCAACAGGTGAAATAGAAAACTCTTGTTCTGGTTTTTTTGTATACTGACCAAAACCTAGCTTTACATCACTCTTTGTTTCAAGCACATAATTAAAAATTGACCATGGATTATTGGGATCTGCCTGCCCTAAATAAGATTGACTTTCAATTACAAAATATCCCTTATATGACGATGAAGGAATAAGGTCCCAATCGGCTGACATTAGAGATCCGGTATTATTTGATCTTGCAAATAAAACTTTATTATTGGGGTCATTTTCGTACTGTCCGACAGATAAAGGTGTACCTGTATCATTCGAATAAATTAGATAAGGTATACCAGACGAACTTGGTAACACCTTTAAATAGAACCGGCAAGTACGGAAGTTTATCCTAGAAGATAAAGTGATTTCTTTACCTATACCATTTGATGATAAAAAACCTTCATTCCCTCTAGCCCGAATATATATTGGCATTTCTCTGATTGCATACATATTGGAGGAATAATCAGGATCATCCGCATTATAATAGACAGTTGCCTTTTTTGCTTTAGCCATTTCAATTAGATTAGAATCAATAACTAGTGGAATGATAACAGATAATGAATCCTCACCATTCAGAACTTTTGTTTCTATTTTGGATACATCATTCTCGTGGAAGATTTCAACTTCATCTTGTGAACAGGCAAACATTCCAAGAAGTACGGCTACTACGAAAAAATAATAAAAACTCTTTTTCATACCTTTGATATTATTATGCTTTTTACTAAAAAGCGTTATACAATACTTTCACTCACTAATTTTATTTAGCGATTTTCCTTTGGAATATTTTATCCCATGGTTTTAGTATCAATTCATCCAAGAATAAATTCACCCCCAAGGCAATCATCCCATTGATTTTTCAACTCAACAGAATAAGTTCCAGGTTCAAATTCACTCAAATCAATTGTAACACAATCCGTCTCCGATGCCGGAATCATTTCTTCATAAAGTACCTTTCCGTCTTTCAATATACATATAGTTATATCGGAACGTTGAGTACTACTATGAATGGATAAAACACCATCATTAACAAAAGCGGAGATTGGAATTGAAGAAGAAATGGAACGTGCACATTCTTCCCATCTTCCATAAAATGAAACACTATTGTTTCCCTCCGCCGAAACACTCTGCAGTAATAGACTACTGAAAACAAAAAATACGCATAATGCCCACGCAAGCTTTTTGAAGATCTTTTTCATAACAATAATTTTATAAATTTCTACCCTACAAAGGTATGCGGTTTATAATAGATACGGGTAAAAACTAATGGACAACAAGGTGGACAGGCAAAAACACTCTAAAGCTTAATAATAAGCACTTTAAAAACATGGGGCAAAGGTAAAATGTGGACAAGGATTTTCTCAGTACTTCCAAAGATAAGTATCAATGGATGTTTCAACCCCTAGCGGAGTCTTTAGATGCTGATTGATCCGTTCTTTCAAACGTTGCTTGCGTTTGGTTACGGAAGAGGGAGAAATGGCAGTCAATGCAGCTATAGTAGAATTATTCAATTGCAACTTTATCAAGCAACACATTAGGAGATCACTATCTGTTAAAGAAAAGTCATTCCTCAAACGCCCAATCAGATTCGGATAAACGATATTTATTGACTCAAAAATTTCAGGCCATTGAGATTCCTCTATATATTTTGGATCAGACTTTAAACAATCGAGTATATTTATATGCTTAATTAATTGAAAGCACAGGTATCTTTGTCGTTCAAATAAATAAGTATTTTCTGCAGTCAGCCGTTCATACGTTTTTAGCACCTCTCCTTTTTCCTTCAAACTGGAAATATATTTCTTTATATCATTCTGCAATATTTCATTTTGAGTCTGTAATGTTGCATTATTCTGGCGGATTCGTTCCATTTCCGCCATTTGATCATTTATATGTTCCTGCGAACCTATATTCTCCTCTATTTGAGAAGATAAGACTCCTATAAGATTTTCATTCTCATGAATTATAAATTCATTTTCATGTAATTGTGTTAAACGCACCTGTAACAGATCTTTATGTTCTTTAATTATACGTTCTTTCTTTACCAATTTTTGCTGATAACTATATATCAGTACACATATTATTATTAATAATGCAATCACTCCCCATAATATACTGTTCTCTAATTGATTATTTATATTCAATAGTTTCTCCTGATCATACTTTGCCTGAATTTTTGCAATTTCAGAAGTACGATTTATGTTATCTATAGAATCCTTATAAACCCAATATTGCTCATTATACTTAATCGCATCCTCATATTTTCCTAAGTCCCTACATAAATAATACAAAATATGTACTGCATCTTGCTTTGTATAAGGATTAATAGTATTTAATGCTTTTTCCAAATAACAGTAAGCAGAATCAGATAATCCCATATAATAATAGGTTTCTCCGATTCCCAAATAGGTTTGTGATAAAGCAGAAACATTATATATCTCTTTTATCTCCTTTGATTTCTGTAGATAGTACATAGAAGAATCAAGCATAGATAAGGCTTGATATACCGTCGATATTTCCCCATAAGCCAATGTTAAAGCATTTAAACTCCCTGACTGCTCCGCAATCTCTATCGCTTTTTTATAATAATCCAACGCCTCTTGCGGATTATTGTTAAGCATTGAAACACGCCCTAAATAGGAATAAGAATTTGAGATGAGCGCACTGTCCTTTAATTGAATTGAATAATTCTGTGCATTCACATAGGCATCCAAAGCCAGATCAGTCAAATTACGATAAGCATATAATGTCCCCAAATGAATATTTATCAAATAAAGCAGTTTATAATCCGTCGTATTCTTCGCCACATCCCTAGCCTGTAAGTAATAATCAGTTGCCTCTTCCGCATTATTCATATCATGGTTAACCCGTCCTTCATAATATAACGCTGTCGCTTTCCTCACCGGATCATCCTGTTTTTCAAAATAAGCCAATGCTATATTGATCAAGGAATCAGAAGTATGCTTTACATAGTTTTTATCACGTGCCTGAGTAATCAACAAACACCACGTAGCATATTGAAATTTATCTGACGGAGAGGGTACTTCCATTGAATCCAATACCACCAGGGCACTGTTCGGGCAACGTTGCATAAGCGACTCTGCATAAGACAGTTCCGGCAATAACTCTTTGGGTTGTTCAGTACACATCGCGAAAGAGAACAGACAGAATACTATGTAAGATAGGTATCTCATCGCTGCATGGCATAATTGTTATAGCCTCAAAGATAATGAAACAATTCAATCCAAAGCTATTAATAATCAATTTTTTATACGAAAAGGCGTTGAACCGGATATGAGTTTCTTAGTTTTGTTTTTCAGGAATCTGATGATGGGAGAAAATAACGAATTGAAAAATAGAACTATGATTATCAATCCCTCTCAGCATGTTGACCGAACAAGTACCGAACAAGCTAACCGAACAACTTAGCACACAAATTTCAGTAATCGTAAAAGCTATTGGAACAGAACAACATTCTTTAAAAACATTAATGGAGAAAATGGAATTAAAGCATCGTCCCACTTTTATTGCTAATTATCTGACACCGGCTATTCAAGGGGGCTTTGTTACTCCTCTTTATCCTAATAATTCCAAGCATCCTCGACAAAAGTACCTGTTAACGGCGAAGGGGCTGACTGTTTTTAATTCAAACAAAACAACATAAATCGCAACTAATCGTAATTCTTATAAAAGATTCCCTCCATTATCAAAATGTCACTACTCTACCAGGTAAATTGGATTAATATACCGGGTAAATAAAAACACCCCAGCGGGTAATATTTTTTAACATATCAATCCGTTTACAAAACACTTAAATAATAATCATATTGTCATTTGTAAGAAATATAGCGAAAAGGGACTTTACGCCATCCGGTATTCCATAAAATATTCGAATCTCAATACTTAATCCTATACTTATCCAATACCTCTTTATAATTATCCTGCGCAGTCAAACAAGTATCCCGCAAATAGTCTTTGATATGATTCCACTGTTGTAATCCCCGATAATAGAACATTTTCAACTCTTCGGTGATAATAAAGGGGACATATCCGTTTGCAAGGCATTCTTTAAACAGGATCAGGCGACCGACACGTCCATTACCATCCTGAAAAGGGTGAATCGCCTCAAAACAATAGTGCCAGTCCAAAATGTCATCAAAAGATTTCTGTTTTTTCGAATTATAGGCTTTCAGCAGTGCCTTCATCTCCTTATGAACGTTCTCCGGCAGTGTTGTATCAGCACCGCCAACCTCATTTGGCAAACGTTTATAATCGCCTACGGCAAACCAATCTTTCCGGCTATCCGATGTGCCGGATTTCAGAATATTGTGCAATTCTTTAATGAAAGTCTCAGATAAATTCTCCTCAGCCCTGTCAAGGATAAGATCAATACACCGAAAATGATTGGTGGCCTCGATAATATCGTCCACATTGATGCTTTCATCAGTTACTCCGATGGTATTGGTCTCAAAAATATAACGGGTTTGGTCATGAGTCAGACGACTGCCTTCGATGTGATTCGAGTTATATGTAAGATCGATCTGCGTTTTGTGATAGATACCGCCTTTCAATTTCATCTGCTTTTGTTCGCGCAACACGGCAAGCAAAGGCATAATCTTCACTTTCGACTTTTTCTGTGAAGGCAATTCCGCATCTTCCGGTATGTTCCATGTCTTGCCAGTAAGGAATGCACCCTCGATTTTTCCGACAGCGCAATAATTACGTGCCGTACGCTCTGAAACACCGTACTTTCCTGCAAATTCTCCGACTGAAATATATTTCATATTCAAATTCTATCGGCAAGTTTTACACCGATTTTCACTTCAAAGATAGCACATCTTGCCGATATCGGCAAGATATAGAAATAAGGTATAGTATAAATATTCCATAATTATACCTACCCTGAGTACAATTCCTGCTATTGCATCGTATATTTGCCCTCAACCTTTTTTCCTGCCGATAATTGTCGACAGGCAATTCCGTCGGCAGGAAAACGGGAAGGCTACGTGCTGTTTTTTCAGGTACACCAGTATAAAACAAAATAAATAAATATCCCAAATGAGACAAAAAAGATTTTTAAGTTTATTCCTGTTGAGCTTCTTCTGCCTTTTCCAGCTGGCTGCCCAGCAACAGGAATTGCAACCGTTACCTATCGACCCGCAGGTTCGTTATGGAAAGTTGCCGAACGGATTAACCTATTACATCCGTCATAATGAACAACCGAAAGAACGGGCTGACTTTTATATCGCCCAAAACGTAGGCTCCATGCTGGAAGAAGAGAACCAGCGCGGACTGGCACACTTCCTGGAACATATGGCCTTCAACGGCTCGAAAAACTTCCCGGACAAAGGAATGGACGAATTTACCCAAAGCATCGGCATGCGTATGGGTGAAAATTTCAATGCCTATACCAGTTTCGACGAAACGGTCTATATGATCATGAATGCCCCGGTGACACGCGAAAGCGTGGTCGATTCCTGCCTGCTGATCCTGCATGACTGGTCTGGCTTCATCACGCTTGCCGATTCTGCGATCGACAAGGAACGCGGCGTGATCCGCGAGGAATGGCGCACACGCCAGGACGCACAGGCCCGCATATGGGAACAACAGCTTCCGAAAATCTATCCGGACAGCCGTTATGCCCACCGGATGCCGATCGGCACAATCGACGTGATCGACAATTTCAAACCGGATGAACTGCGCGATTATTATCACAAATGGTACCGCCCCGACCTGCAGGCGATCATCATTGTAGGCGACATCAATGTCGACCAGGTAGAAACAGCCGTCAAACGGATTTTTGCCGACATCCCGGCACCGGTAAACGCGGCTCCGCGACCTCTGTTTGAAGTGCCCGACAATGACATGCCGCTGATCTCCGTGGCTACGGACAAAGAGGCTTCGAACACGATCCTGTCCATCTCCTATAAACACGACAAGATGCCGCAGGATATGTACGGAACGATTGCCGGATTGGTGAAAGATTATATCCAGAGCGTAGCAGCCACGATGATGAACGAACGCTTCAACGAGATGGTACAGAAAGCCAATCCTCCGTTCGTTGCCGCCCAGGCTTCCGACGGCGATTTTATGATCTCGAAAACGAAAGGTGCCTGGTCGGTAGCCGCACTGGTAAAAGATAACGAAGTGGATTCGGCCATGAATGCGCTGGTAACGGAGACGCAACGTGTGAAACAATTCGGTTTCACCCCATCGGAATACGATCGCGCCCGCATCAATGTGTTGAAACAATATGAATCCCTTTACAACGACCGCGACAAACAAAGGAACAGCACATTCACCAAGGAATACGTACGCCACTTTACCGAAGGCGGTTACATCCCCGGAATCGAAACAGAATACGCCCTGATCAGCCAGGTTGCACAGGCTGTACCGGTAGAACAGGTCAACAAGTATATCCAGGATATGATCGGCGATACCAACATCGTGATCAGCCTGACCGGTCCGGAAAAGGAAGGCCTCTCCTATCCTACCGACGAAGAACTGCTCCGCGACTTTATGAAAGCACAGCAGATCCCTGTCGAACCTTACCGGGAGACCTTATCGGACGAACCGTTGATCCCCTCATTGCCGGCACCCGGCAAGATCACGGAAAGCAAGGAAGATCCGCTCTTCGGCGCTACCGTCCTGACATTGAGCAACGGCATCAAAGTCGTGTTGAAACACACGGACTTCAAAAAGGATGAAATACAAATGACGGCTACCAGCCCGGGAGGAAGCACACTGTTCGGCAACAAAGACATCGACAATCTGAAAGTGTTCAATGAGGTAATCGAACTGGGCGGCCTGGGCAATTTCTCGGCTACCGACCTGGGCAAGATGCTGGCCGGAAAGAAAGTATCCTGCTCCACTTCCCTGGGACTGGACAGCGAAAATGTGAACGGCTCCTCCACCCCGTCCGACCTGAAGACCCTGTTCGAACTGATCTACCTCAGTTTCACCGCTCCGCGCATGGACGAAGAAGCATACGCTTCCTTCGAAAACCGTATGAAAGCGCAGCTGAAGAACCTGGAACTGAATCCGATGGTTGCCTTCAGCGACTCGCTGACGAAAGCCATTTACAACAACAATCCGCGTGCGATGCGCATCGATCCGGCCGATTTCAAAAATATCAGCTATCCGCGTATCATGGAAATGTATAAGGAACGTTTCGGCGACGCCTCCGGTTTCGTCTTTACCTTCGTAGGAAACATCGACACCGACAGTATCCGTCCACTGGTAGAACAATACCTGGCTACATTACCTGCAAACGGCAAGATAGAGCAGGGCAACCCGAAAGAAGTACCCGCCATCCGCAAAGGCGACTACGTAAACCGTTTCAAACGCCAGATGGAGACGCCGAAAGCCTCCGTCGTGAATTTCTATTCCGGGCAAATGGACTATAACCTGGAAAATATCGTTACAGCCACCATGTTGAAGCAGGTGCTCGACCTTATTTACACCGAAAAGGTCCGCGAAGACGAAGGCGGAACGTACGGCGTACAGACATCCGCCCGCATCTCTTCCTTCCCGGAAGGACAAACATTCCTGCAAGCCTATTTCGACACCGATCCGGATAAGCGGGAAAAGATGAACACGATCGTCCGCAACGAACTGAAACGCATCTCCGACATCGGCCCGACCCCGGAAGATTTCAAAAAGACGCAGGACAACATCCTGAAACGTCACGCAGAAAGCCTTCAGGAGAACGGTTACTGGTTAAACACGCTGGATAACTATTATTACAAAGGCTTCGACGGTTCGACCAAATACGTCGAAACAGTCAACAGCATCACTCCTGCCAAAATACAGGCCTTCGCCAAAAAGTTACTCAGCCAGGGAAACAGTATCGAGGTGGTGATGGAGCCATAATAACGATATAACATATACGCCAAATTTAAAATATGACAAAACTCGTATGAGATACTATCTTATTTTAAATTTGGCGATTTTATTGGAATATCACTCGGCTTATTTTACTTTTGTACCGAAAACTAAAATAACGTATTAGCTTATTTTACTTTTGTACCGAAAATTAAAATAACGCATCAGCTTATTTCAATTAGATGGTAAATCCTAAAATTAGTTTATTCCCCCGATATTATCATGAAAAACTTTAAATCAGGCACATACATAAACCAAGGTTACTACAAGAGTTTTCAACCGAACTTAATTAACAACCCTTGGGTAATTGAAAACATGGAGATAGTAACATTGTTAAGCAAAGCGGACAGAATGCTTGGCAGACTAGACATGTATTCAGAACATATACCCAATATCGATCTTTTCATTAGCATGCACATAATGAAAGAAGCGACTCAATCTTCTAAGATAGAAGGTACTCAAACAAATATGGAAGAAGTACTCATGTCTAAAGAAGATTTGCCATTGGATAAAAGAGACGATTGGACCGAAGTTCATAACTATATATCTGCGATGAATGAAGCTATTAAAATGCTCGAGACATTGCCTTTTTCTGCAAGGCTTATAAGAAATGTACATAAAGTATTACTTGCCGGGGTCAGAGGTGAATATAAACAACCAGGAGAATTTCGGAAAAGTCAAAACTGGATTGGAGGTTCTTCTATTAACGATGCCATTTTTATTCCTCCGGTTTGTACTTCAATCCCTGAATTAATGGAAGATATAGAGAAATTTGTACATAATAATTCTATTTTCTTTCCTGAACTATTAAAGATAGCCCTGATACATTATCAGTTTGAAACGATTCACCCTTTTTTAGATGGTAATGGCCGAACAGGGAGATTACTAATTACCCTGTACCTTGTAAGTAAAGGTATATTAAAGCGTCCTATTTTATATTTATCCGATTATCTGGAAAGGCATAGAAGTTCATATTATTCTAATCTGATGAAAGTTAGATTTGAAAATGATATTGAAGGTTGGCTTAAATTCTTCCTCCAGGGAGTTATTGAAACAGCAGAAAACGGAGTAAAAACATTTGAGGAAATATTACTTCTACAAAAAGAATATGAAGAGTGTATAAAACAATTAGGCAGCCGATCAGCCAACGCTTTAAAAGTAATAACCGAACTGTATAAAAAACCGATTATAGATGCAGCCCAGGTTTCAACTATAACAGGTATAAGTCAGGCATCCTCTTACAAACTTATTGAAGAATTAGAGAAGCTTGATGTTTTAAAAGAGATTACAGGTGGAAAACGTGGACGAATCTATATCTTAAAAAAATATGTAGAGATATTCAGATGATATTTTTTATCTTTGTTCCTGTGAACCTTAAATTGAATAAAATGTACATACGAGTAATTCTCTATCTGTTGCCATTTCTGATACTATCCGGAAATATATCCGGACAAACTATTTCTGCTGAGACTGAGAAAATGCTGGCCAGCCTGGACTCGTTGTTGGCTAAAAATGAGACTTTTGTCATTGCCAAGGAAAAAAGAATCGAGGACCTGAGGAAAATGGAACAGAAAGTTGCAACAGAGGAAGAGCAATACTGGATGAACAAACTGTTTTATGAAGAATATATGGTCTATGACAGCGACTCTGCATTTAGTTATATCCATAAAAATCTGGAAATAGCACAACAACTGAACAATCCCCAATGGGTTGCACAGTGGAAGATCGAACAGTCGTTCATCCTGACAGCCACCGGTTTTCTGAAAGAGGGACTGGATGCCCTGAATGAAATAAACCCCGAAAACCTGTCGCCTTATTACAGAACGGACTACTATGGACAAATGATGTATCTTTACTCTCATTACGGGCAATATTCCGGTGAAAACACCGCTCAAAGTACCTTCTACTATGCGAAAGAACAAACCTATCGGGATTCGATCTTCGCCAGTATTCCCGACAACCATCCATATGGTTTATGGTACAAAGGCTGGCAATACAACAAGACTCCACAAGCAGCAGAAGTAAAAGAGCAATTGAAAGAAGAACTTGCTTCCGCCTCCTTCGATTCCAGAAAAGACGCCATGAACGCTTATATCCTGGCAATCATGTATAGGGACGAAGGTAACGAAGATGAATATTTTCGTTACCTCATTTTATCAGCCATGGCTGATATACGGTCGGCCAACCACGATATCGCTTCGCTGGAAGAACTCGGAAAAACCTTGTATGAAAGAGGTTACATCGACCAGGCATATTCTTATCTGAACTACTGCCTGGGATGTGCACAACTCTATAAAAACAGGATACGTATGGTCGGCATTTCGTCCGCACTGGACGCCATTCACAAGACATACGAACAAAGAAACAAAAAGCAGGAAGCCGACTTGCGCCGGTATCTGTTCATCGTCAGCACCTTGTCGCTGGTCCTGCTGGCAGCACTGTTCTTTATCGGACTACAGATAAAACGGCTGAAAGAGTCCCGCAGAAAACTGAACGATGCCAACCAGACCCTGAACAAGCATGTAAGCGAACTGGAAAAAGCGCATACGCAACTGGCAGAAGTAAACAGCCAGCTCCAGTCACTGAACGAACAATTACTCGACACGAACTCCAAGCTGACGGAATCCAACTATGTAAAGGAAGAATATATCGGTTACGTCTTCAATATCTGTTCCAGCTATATCAGTAAACTGGACGAATACCGAAAAAATATCAACCGGAAAATCAGGACCGGTATGGTCGACGAAGTCAAAAAGATGACAGACTCCTCCACGCTGGCTGTCAACGAACTAAAAGAGTTTTACAGTAATTTCGATGCCATCTTCCTGCATATCTATCCTGACTTTGTCTCGGATTTTAATGCCCTATTACAACCCGACAAACAAATCATACCCAAAGAGGGAGAACTGCTGAACACCGAACTTCGTATCTACGCTCTGGTACGCCTCGGCATCAGCGATAGCGTGAAGATTGCCGAGTTCCTGCACTGCTCCCCTCAGACGGTCTACAATAATCGGCTGAAAACGCGCAGCAAAGCAATCGTTCCTAAAGAACATTTTGCAGATATTGTGAAATCTTTAGGGAAAATAGAGCGTTGAAACCACTCGAAAAAGCCTCCCAGACTACATTCGGAAACTTACTTTTTACGTATCAAACCACATATTCAAACCACTATATATCAACAATATAACAATTTTATAGATTTACCGATCCGGTTTACCAGTCCATTGGCACCGGTTATTCGCGCTATACTTTTGCAAGTACAAAAAGTGTAGAACAAATTAGTACGTTAACTTTAAAAAATGTATTCGTCTTATGAAAAACATTTTATTAAAAAAGAGGCTTCTTAAAGGTATGATACCTTTGTTGTGCCTATTGTTATTTCCAACATTTGTGTTTGCCCAAAAACTGACAGTCAGTGGACAGGTCAAAGACGCCCTCGGCGAACCGGTCATCGGCGCCAATGTAGTAGTAAAAGGAACCACCAACGGGGCCATGACGGACCTGGACGGTATGTTCACCATCAATGAGGTAGAAAAAGGCTCTACCATCGTCGTTTCTTTTATCGGTTATTTACCCCAATCCATCGTTGTCTCAGGCAATGCGCCATTATCCGTTACGCTGGCGGAAGACAACCAGGCGCTGGATGAAGTGGTCGTTATCGGTTACGGTGTGCAGAAAAAGAGTGTGGTAACGGCCTCCATCGCCAAAGTAGGTGCGGACGAATTGGCCCAAACAGCTCCCGTCCGTGTCGATAATGCGTTGAAAGGTCTGGCAGCCGGTGTACAGGTGACCACACAGAACGGCCAACCGGGTACAGGTTCAGTTATCCGTGTACGCGGAACAGGCACCATCAACACCGCCGACCCTCTTTATATCGTAGACGGCATGCCCATCAACGGAGGTATCGACAACATCAATCCGGCCGACATTGCTTCTATCGAAGTATTGAAAGATGCCGCTTCGGCAGCTGTGTACGGTTCACGTGCCGCCAACGGGGTTGTTTTGGTTACGACCAAGCAAGGGGCCATCGGCAAAGTGAAAGTGTCTTACGACTTCTCTTATGGCTGGCAATCCGCCTGGAAAAAACGCAGTATGCTGAATGCGTCCGAATACGCGACCCTGATGAACGAAGCACAGCAGTATTCCAACGGCACCGACCGTTTTTCAAACACTAATCTGGGTGTAGGCACCGACTGGCAGGATGTATTGTTTAACGACGGCGCTCCCGTACAGAACCATCAGTTAAGCATCAGCGGGGCAAACGAGAAAGTAAGTTACTATTTCTCCGCCGGTTATTATAACCAGGAAGGTATTATCGGTGGAAATTACGACCGTTCCAACTACGAACGCCTTTCATTCCGCAGTAACACCCTTTATACCTTATTCGACGAAACGAAGAACCGCAGCTGGTTAAGAAAAATGACCGTCGGTGTCAATATGTCTTATTCCCGTATAAACAATATAGGGGTAAGCGCCGGTAACCTGACCGGTTCCCCGCTGGGAGATGCTCTTTTCCTGGACCCGACAATGGAAGTCTATGCACAGGATGAGGACCACGTAAACGGCTATACGGCAGATATCCGCAGCAAGTACGGCGACCCTGTACGCGACCAGCTCACCGGACAGGTATTGCAGATTCCGGAAAACTTCAACGAAATTACGAATCCGCTGGGCCGCATGTCCGCACAGCCCGGAAGAAAAAACAATTCAGACAAAGTCATTGCCAACCTGACGGCCGAACTCGGTATCTGGGATAACCTGAAATATAAGTTCTCCTGGGGCTCCGACCTTGCATTCTGGGGATATGACGAATGGAACCACCCTTATTATCTGGGCAGAAACTGCAACCAATCCATTGCAGACGGACGTTCCAGCGTGATGTCCGAAATGAATCGCGGCTATACCTGGCAGATTGAAAATGTGTTGACTTACGACAAAACAATCAGCCAGCATACTTTCAATGTGGTATTAGGACAATCTGCCGAACGCAACACAGGCCGTCGCCTGTACGGTATGGCAAAAGATTTGATTGCCTACATGGGTGATAAGGCCAATATAGACTTTACGACCTCCCTTCCGAACAACGGAAACCGGAATACCGAAGGAGGATTAACCGACCCGCACTCGCTGGCTTCTTATTTCGGACGTTTAAGCTACAACTTCGCCGAACGTTACATGTTGCAGCTCACCGTACGCCGCGACGGTTCATCACGCTTCGGTGAAAATAACAAGTGGGGTACTTTCCCTTCCGTTTCTTTAGGATGGAATTTAACGAACGAATCGTTTATGGAAAAACGCCCGGACTGGCTGACCAATACAAAAATACGCCTTTCATGGGGTAAGAACGGTAACGAGGCTATCGGTAACTTCCGCTACACGGCGAATGTATCGATGAATAATAACTATCCTTTCGGCGCTTACGGCAGAGGCCAACAAATCGTAATGGGTTCCAAACCTTCCGGCACTCCTAATGCCGATTTGATGTGGGAAGAATCAGAACAGTATGATGCCGGTATTGATTTCGGCTTCCTGGGCAACGCATTGACCTTTACGGTCGATTACTACCAGAAGAAGACCAACGGTATGCTGAAAGAAATGGCCATACCGAACTATCTGGGCGAATCCAAACCCTGGGGGAACGTCGGTTCGATGAAAAACGAAGGAGTTGAATTTGAAGTCGGTTATAAATATAGCCACAAGGACTTCCGTTTCGGCGTCAACGCCAACCTCTCTTATTTGAAAAACAAATTGGTAGACTTAGGCACAGCCGACGGTTTCGAGATGATGGACCAGGTACATATCCTGGGAAATGTCGGCCGTGCGGAGAACGGTATGCCTTATCCTTACTTCTACGGTTACAAGACTGCCGGTATCTTCCAGAATCAGGCGGAAATCGACGCTTATACAAACAGCAAGGGAGAGAAATTACAGCCGCTTGCCGTTCCCGGAGATGTGAAATTCGTAGACTTTGACAATGACGGTACAATCGACGATAAAGATAAAACCATGATTGGTAAAGGTACTCCGGACTGGACTTTCGGTCTGAACCTGACGGCCGCTTATAAAGACATTGACTTTTCAGTCTTATTTTCCGGTTCATTGGGACAGGACATTATGGACGTAACCCGCCGCCTGGATGTGTCTTCCGTAAATGTGCCCCAGGAGTTTATGAAACGTTGGCATGGAGAAGGTACTTCCAACACAATGCCCCGCTTCTGTTACCCGGGTGACGATATGAACGGTAACTGGAAGAAAGTATCCGATTTATACGTCCACAACGGTAGTTTCGCCCGCATTAAAAATATGCAGATAGGTTACACCTTGCCGAAGAACCTGACACGCAAATTCTTTGTCGACAGACTTCGTCTCTATGTCGCCGCCGAGAACTTGCTGACACTGACCTCCTATAAGGGTCTTGACCCGGAAATAAATGCGACAGACGTAGCCGGAGATAAATCAAACGGCATCGACCGCGGCTATTATCCGCAGGCACGTACATTCACAGTCGGTTTAAATCTTAATTTCTAATCACTTAATAACGGAATAGATATGAAAAAGAATAGACTATATACTTTCGCCGCAGCCATACTACTTGCATCAGGACTTGTTTCGTGCGGCGACAGTTTCTTAACCGAAGAACCGGCAAGCAGTGTGCCCATCACAGGGTATTATACTGACAATGCCAAAATGATAGAAGCCATGGCAGCCGCTTACGACCCGATGCAGTGGTTCGATTACTATAACGGCTGGTTCCCTCTGAACCTCGCCTGGGATGCTGCAAGCGATGATATTTACCCGGGTGGCAGCGATACATCCGACCAGGGTTATCTTCACGAAATCTCCTGGTATGGCTGTAGCCCTACCAATGACATAAAAGGAGCATGGACCGTTGCCTACTCCGGCATCAACCGCTCCATCCGCTTAATGGACAATGCTGAAGAGGCAAACATCTCCGAAGCAGATAAAAAGTCTTACAACGCAGAAGGACGGGTATTGCGCGACTGGTATTACCTGGTATTGTGGAAAACCTGGGGGAATGTTCCATTTTATACGGAGAACCTGACTTTCCCGTATATCGCAGAGCAGTTGAAAGCAGACGAAGTATACAATAACATGGTAACCGACCTGGAAGAGGTGCTGGATTCCAAAATTCTTCCGATGAAACGTGAACTAACATGGGCCGGACGAATGACTCAGGCAGCCGCTGCCATGATCTATGCCGATTATGTCATGTATCAGAAAGACGAAAGCCGTTACCCTAAAGCGTTGGGTTATGTAAAAGAGGTTATCGCTTCGGGACAATATAAACTGGTTACGGACTACGACGACCTGTTCACTTATGCTACGGAATGGTCCGATGAAATCATCCTCGATATCAACTACATCTCAGCCGGTGGTAAACGCGGCTGGGGCGATGCTGGGGCCTGTGGGGGTACTGTCATCCCTGCTATGATTGGTGTGGATGGTTTGACTTACGTCGGCGGTCAGGAAACGGGACATGGCCCGTATACCGAATTTGAAGGTGGCTGGGGTTTCTGTGTGATTACTCGGGATGCATATGAAGCCTTCGAACCGGGAGATATCCGTCGGGATGTAGCAGTCCTGAATCTAGATACGTACCAGGAAGAAATGATGAACAGGGGAATCGCCGTGAATTATACGGGACGTTACCAGAACACCGGTTATTTCCTGCGCAAATATCTAGGCCGTCCGGGCGGTAAGGCCGACCAGGCTGGCGATGCGGACCTGAACTGGGAAAACAACTTCCACCTGTATCGTTATGCAGAAACTCTGCTGGTTGCAGCAGAACTGGCATGGCGCACCAATTCGGGAGAAGCACAAGGTTATTTCGATCAGGTACGCGAACGTGCCGGTCTGAGTTCCAAAGTGATTTCCGAAGAAGCCATCATGCAGGAACGCCGGGTAGAATTACTGGGTGAAGGAAAACGTTATTTCGACCTGGTTCGTTTCGATAAAGCCGCTGAAGTCCTGAAACCGGGTGGCGGTGCTATTTATGTGACAAAGGATGCCCATCGTTTTGTCTGTACGGATGGTACCGTTACGCAGGACAAACCGAAAGGCGAAGTTAAAACCAATGCAGACGGAAAACCTCTCAATCTGGTTATCAACGGCGAACTGAAATGGACAGGGAAAGGAGCTGCTATTCCGCAACGTCCGCAGTGGACCGAGAACAAAAAGTATCTTCCGATTCCCCAGATTGAAATTGAATCATCTCATGGAGCTACTGTTCAGAATCCATATTAATTGATTATTAAATAGGGGATATCCAAAGAATGAAATAAGCTGTTTCATCCCGGAGGATATCCCTGTTTATCTTACTATGCCATGAAAATAAAACGATTATCTGTCTACCTGCTGCTTTTGCCATTCTTATCGTGCGCAGAACCCCAGGGAACCCAAGAAGGAGATATTGAAAGCCGGGTGAATGCCTTGTTAGGGCAAATGACCTTGCAGGAAAAGATTGGCCAAATGAACCAGTTAAGCCCTTTCGGCGGCTTGGAAGAAATGGCCGGGTTAATCCGGGAAGGGAATGTCGGTTCGCTGTTGAACCTGACCGACCCGGAGCTGGTAAACAAAGCGCAAAGAATTGCAGTGGAAGAATCCCGCCTGGGTATTCCCCTGCTTATGTCGCGCGACGTCATCCACGGTTATAAAACCATCTTCCCCATCCCATTGGGACAGGCGGCGACTTTCAACCCGCAACTGGTGGAAGACGGTGCCCGTGTGGCGGCTGTCGAAGCATCGGCCGACGGCATCCGCTGGACCTTTGCCCCAATGATCGATATATCGCGCGACCCACGGTGGGGACGCATCGCCGAGAGCTGCGGTGAAGACCCGTATCTGAGCTCCGTGATGGGGGTAGCCATGGTGAAAGGTTTCCAGGGCGATTCCCTGAACAATCCGACGGCTGTTGCAGCCTGTGCCAAACATTTTGTAGGCTACGGTGCATCGGAAGGAGGACGCGATTACAATTCCACCTTTATTCCCGAACGCCAGCTGCGCAACGTCTATTTTCCTCCGTTCGAAGCAGCCGCCAAAGCCGGATGCGCCACGTTCATGACTTCTTTCAATGATAACGACGGAATTCCCTCGACAGGGAACAGTTTCATCCTGAAAGATGTGCTGCGCGGTGAATGGAATTACGACGGACTGGTGGTAACAGACTGGGCATCCTCGGCCGAAATGATTTCCCACGGTTTCTGCAAAGACGAGAAAGAAGCAGCCACGAAGTCCGTGAATGCCGGCATCGACATGGAAATGGTAAGCGGCACGTTTATCCGCAACCTGGAAGAACTTGTCAAGGAGAAGAAAGTATCGGAAGCAGCGATTGATGAAGCAGTCCGTAACATCCTCCGTCTTAAATTCCGCCTGGGACTGTTTGATAATCCATATACAGACACAGACCAACAAGTAAAATATGCGCCCGCCCACCTGGCAAAAGCCAAAGAGGCGGCAGAACAATCGGTTATCTTATTAAAGAACGACCGCGAAACCTTACCTTTTACCGATAAGATACGTACCCTTGCCATAATAGGCCCGTTGGCCGATGCCGCCCACGACCAGATGGGAACCTGGGTATTCGACGGAGAAAAAGCACATACGCAAACGGTTCTGACTGCTTTGAAAGAGATGTATGGCGATAAAGTACGAATCATCTACGAACCCGGATTAGGTTATAGCCGCGACAAGCATACAGCCGGCATCGCCAAAGCCGTGAATGCCGCTATGCGTGCCGATGCCGTACTGGTATGCGTCGGAGAAGAATCTATCCTCTCAGGCGAAGCACACTCACTGGCCGACCTGCATTTACAGGGAGCGCAGAGCGAACTGATAGCCGCCCTGGCAAAGACAGGGAAACCACTTGTGACGGTGGTTATGGCAGGCCGTCCGCTGACAATCGGGCAGGAAGTCGAACAGTCCGACGCCGTTCTCTATGCTTTCCATCCGGAAACAATGGGCGGACCGGCCCTTGCCGACCTGCTCTTCGGAAAAGCGATACCAAGCGGAAAAACACCCGTTACCTTCCCGAAGATGGTAGGTCAGATACCTGTCTACTATGCACATAACAATACGGGCCGCCCTGCCTCCCGCCAGGAAACATTGATAGACGATATCCCGCAGGAAGCCGGACAGACCTCCCTGGGCTGTACTTCCTTCTACATGGATGCCGGTTTCGACCCTTTGTTCCCGTTCGGTTACGGATTGTCTTACACCACCTTCGGCTATGACAACCTGCAACTGGCAACGAATCTGTTGGCTGTCGACGGAACACTGGAAATCAGCTTCGACCTGACAAATACCGGTAAGTATGACGGTACGGAAGTCGTGCAACTGTACGTACAGGACAAAGCCGGTTCCATCACCCGCCCAGTCAAAGAGCTAAAAGGCTTCCGGCGGATTCCTCTGAAGCAGGGTGAGACAAAGACAGTCTCTTTCTCACTCCCCGTCGAAGAACTGGCCTTCTGGAACATCGACCGGCAAAGAGTAGTCGAACCGGGCGAATTTAACCTCTGGGTCGGCCCTAACAGCGCCGAAGGATTACAAACAACATTCACAGTAAAATAACAGACATGAAAAAGAATATCTATTTAATGCTCATGCTCCTGCTGGTATCCGTTACCGGATGCCGGCAGCACACCGGCACTACAGATGCGGATACGGCCGACCTGCCGCCGGAAGCATTCATGCGTATCTCCGGCACCGACCTGATTACCCCCAAAGGGCAGAAGTTCTTTATCAAAGGGACGAACCTTGGCAACTGGCTGAACCCGGAAGGGTATATGTTTGGCTTCAACAAGACAAATTCGCCGGGACGCATCAACCAGATGCTCTGCGAACTGGTCGGTCCCGACTTCACCGCTAAGTTCTGGAAAGCATTCAAAGATAACTATATTACCCGCGACGATATACGGTTCATTGCGGCGACCGGTGCTAATACCATCCGTCTTCCCTTCCATTATAAACTCTTCACCGACGAGGATTATATGGGATTGACGGCCAATCAGGACGGTTTCGCCCGCATAGACAGTGTAGTCGGTTGGTGCCGCGAAACAGGTCTCTACCTGATTCTCGATATGCACGACGCTCCGGGCGGACAGACCGGCGACAACATCGACGACAGCTACGGGTATCCCTGGCTATTCGAGAGCGAAGCCAGCCAGCAGCTATTCTGCAACATCTGGAAAAAGATTGCAGCCTATTACAAGAACGAGCCGGTTATCCTCGGCTACGAACTGGCAAATGAGCCTATCGCTCCCTATTTCAGCAATATGGAAGAGTTGAACGGCAAGCTGGAACCGTTGTATAAACGAGCCACAGCCGCCATCCGCGAGGCAGACACCAACCATATCATCCTGCTGGGTGGCGCGCAGTGGAACGGTAACTTCAGCCCATTCACCGACTCCACCTTCGACGATAAAATCATGTACACCTGCCATCGTTACGGAGGCGACGCCTCCAAAGCAGCCATCCAGGAGATTATCGACTTCCGCGACCGGGTAAACCTCCCCATGTATATGGGCGAAATCGGACATAACACAGAAGCCTGGCAGAACGCTTTCTGCCATGTGATGGAAGAGAACAATATCGGCTGGACGTTCTGGCCGTACAAGAAAATCGACAAATCCTCCTTTGCCGGCATCAAAGCACCGGCCGGCTGGGACACTGTCGTTGCCTTCTCCGAAGCTCCCCGGGGTACATACCAGGAAATCCGTGATGCCCGACCGGACCAGGAAACAGCCAAAGCTGCTTTAACGGAGTTTATCGAGAACAGCCGTATACAGCAATGCGTCATACAAAACGAATATATCCGCTCACTAGGTTTAAAGACACAATAACAATATGAAATTAATCAAATACATCGCTTGCAGCCTGTTGTTACTACCCGGTTTCGGGCAGGCACAGCAGGAAGTCCTCACTTATCTGGACAGTAGCAAACCCATTGAAGAACGTGTGGAAGATGCCTTGTCACGCCTCACACTGGAAGAAAAGGTCGCACTGACACATGCCCAGTCCAAGTTTTGTTCGCCGGGCGTCGCACGCCTGGGCATTCCCGAATTCTGGATGACCGACGGTCCCCACGGCATTCGTCCCGAAGTCTTATGGGATGAATGGGAGCAGGCGGGATGGACCAACGACTCCTGCGTAGCCTTCCCGGCTCTGACCTGCCTGGCTGCCAGCTGGGACCCGGAAATAGCCAGGTTATATGGCAAAAGCATCGGTGAAGAAGCCCGCTACCGGAATAAAACGGTCTTGTTGGGTCCTGGTGTAAACATCTACCGTTCGCCACTGAACGGACGCAATTTCGAGTATATGGGCGAAGACCCTTATCTGGCCGGAAAGATGGTAGTCCCCTATGTGCAAGGCGTCCAGCAGAACGGCGTGGCTGCCTGTGTGAAACATTATGCACTTAACAATCAGGAAGTAAACCGCCATACGACCAACGTCATCGTAGACGACCGTGCCCTCTACGAAATCTACCTCCCCGCCTTCAAAGCAGCCGTCCAGGAAGGAAATGCCTGGGCCATCATGGGTTCCTACAACCTGTACAAGAATCAGCACGGTTGCCATAACCAGTACCTCCTGAACGACATACTGAAAGGCGAATGGGGTTTCGACGGTGTTGTCGTCTCTGACTGGGGAGGGGTTCATAACACGCAGGAAGCCATCACCAACGGACTCGATATGGAGTTCGGAAGCTGGACCAACGGATTGTCCAACGGAGCAAGCAACGCTTACGACAATTATTACCTGGCAGATCCTTACCTGAAACTGATTCGTGAAGGCAAAGTCGGAACAAAAGAACTGGACGACAAGGTAAGACGCATCCTGCGCCTCGCCTACCGCACTACGATGGATAGAAACCGTCCGTACGGCTCGCTCTGCTCGGAAGCCCATTTTGCCGCAGCCCGCCGTATCGGTGAAGAGGGCATCGTGTTGTTGCAGAACCGGAATAACCTGCTCCCTATCGACCTGAACCGGGCAAAAAGAATAGCCGTCATCGGCGAGAATGCCATCAAGATGATGACTGTAGGCGGCGGTTCTTCTTCCCTGAAAGTAAAATACGAACTCTCCCCGCTGGACGGCATCCGGAAACGGGTGGGCGACCAGGCGGAAGTCATTTATGCACGTGGTTATGTAGGCGACCCGAGCGGTGAATACAATGGTGTGAAATCCGGTCAGGACCTGGAGGACAGCCGTTCGCCGGAAGAATTGATAGCCGAAGCCGTTGCCGTTGCCAAAGAGGCCGATTACGTCATCTTTATCGGCGGCCTGAATAAGAGCGCGCATCAGGACTGCGAGGATGCAGACCGTAAGGAACTCGGTCTGTCTTACGGCCAGGATAAGGTAATAACCGCCCTGGCAAAGGCTAACAAGAACCTGATTGTAGTAAATATCTCAGGCAATGCCATCGCCATGCCGTGGGTGAAAGAAGTCCCCGCCATCGTGCAGGCATGGTATCTGGGGTCGGAAGCAGGCAGTGCCATTGCTTCGGTATTGACGGGCGATGTCAATCCGTCCGGCAAGTTGCCGTTCACTTTCCCCGCTTCTTTGCAGGATGTAGGTGCGCATAAGCTGGGCGAATATCCGGGTACTCCCCGCAACTACGGCAGCCCTATCGTGGATCAGAAGTACAACGAAGGAATCTTCGTCGGCTATCGCTGGGCGGACAAGGAAAAGACAAAACCGCTGTTCTCCTTCGGTCATGGCCTGAGCTATACTACTTTTGCCTATGGGAAGGCCATAGCCGACAAGAAAGTGATGGGACAGGATGAAACGCTTACCATTACCCTACCTGTCACCAATACTGGCAGTCGTGAAGGATCGGAAGTAATACAGCTATATATCAGTGATTTGAAATCATCCCTGCCCCGTCCTGTAAAGGAACTGAAAGGCTTCAGCAAGGTAAAACTGGCTCCGGGAGAGACCCGGGAGGTAACCTTCACCATTGGAAAAGAGGCGTTGAGTTTCTTCGATGACGCCCGCCATGAATGGGTAGCCGAACCGGGTAAGTTCGAAGCATGGATCGGCGCTTCCTCAACAGATATTCGCAATAAAGTAGCATTTAAATTGAAATAAATTCCCCCAAACTTTCCCTAAGAGATGCTTATCCGACTTAAGGTTTGGTAAGTATCTCTTTTACAGAATCTATGAACAGGCTGGCCTGTGGGTATAATTCTTCGACCATGCTTTGGTCGCAATAGACAAAGTCATCATAGTCACCACTCTGCCTCTTTTCAAAGAGAGTAGAGAAAGTCTTGCCTATTTTTAATGACAGCTTTCCTGTAGAAATAAAATGCAACCCAAGCATTGTTTTCACACCATTATGAGTCTGAGTCTGAATATCATATTTCAGTAATAAAGCTACAGCTGCATAATAACATGCATAATACATACGGTTAACGGCTGCATTATAAAATGATTCCCGTATCATGACCTCTGCCTCTTTCAACGTCTCATAAGCCCGTTGAAGCCTGTAAGCTATCAAAGCTTTCCGGCTTTCTTCATCCAATATTTCTTTCATAATACAATCCCTTCATTTATAATGTTGACATAAAAAGGAGTTTTGAAAGGACGGTTATCCCATAACTTTTTTAAAACGATCATTGGACTGATAGAGACGCCTGTTCGTAACTCCAACTCATAGAGAGGAAGCGTTATTTCTTCTTCCTGTGCCAGTGTCATTGTATCACCGTCAACCAGAATAAGAAGATCGATATCGCTGTCGGGACGGGCATCACCCCGTGCTTCCGAACCATACAAGATAGTCTTTGCACCGGGAGCAATACGACGTATAGTCTCTTTTATTAACTCTACAACTTCAGAACGTTTCATATCTCAATGGTTTCTTTAATACAGTTATAATCAGTAATAATGCAAAGATATAGAATCCTCCAGTCATATACAAACAAAAGGTGCGCCTCCGTTTTGGAAACGCACCTCTCTATTCAAAGCTTAGTATCAAGCTTTTATTCGGCGGCAACAAACGTATACACGTTTCCTCCGAAATCAACAGCTATCAACGTATTTCCCGAAACGGCTACCGAACCGAATACCGGAGCGCCTGTCGCATGCTTCCAGGCAAACCTTCCGGTCTCCTTATTCACGCCATAGATAGTACCGTCGGAAGCTCCTACATAAACCGTATTGCCTGATAAGACAGGACTTGTCTCGATAGTTGCAGATACTTTACGGGAGTAAGGGGAAGTATATACCAATGCATCTCCGGTATTAAACTTCCATTTAATCTCTAGCGTCTCGCTATCCAATGCGACCAAACCGTCTTTTGCGGAGCCGAAGATGATCTCCTTATCTGTCAGTAACGGTGTTGAGGTTACATCGACACTGAAAGGCAGTTCCTTGCGAACAATCACACGGCCTGTATTGGCATCGAGGATAAAGAAAGACTTGTCGGAGATAAGGTAGAGCAGGTCACCATGAACGGCTGCCGATGCGCCGCGGTTACGCAGACCGTTAGTGTCGGCTGTCCATTTCAACTCACCGGTCTTCAGGTCGTTGCCGTAGAGGGCACGCCATTGGGAAGAGGCGATCAGCATATTCTTTCCTACGGAGAAGGTGGTGGTGGTGCCTTCGCCCTGCCCCCAGTCTTTATTGCGCCAGATCTCACGTCCGTCTTTAGTGTCGATGGCACAAAGACCTTTGCCTGTCCCGGCATACACAACACCGTCGGAGGCAACCAGACCTTCGATCAAAGAAGGCAGGCCGGCTACCGGCAGTTGTTTCTCCCAGCTTAATTTACCGCTTTGGGCATCTACGGCATACAGATATCCCTGGGCGTCTTGTGCCAACACACGACCATTGTCAATGGCGATAGTGTTTTTGATGGAATTACGTGTCTGGTATTTCCAAAGCAACTCGCCCGTTTGTCCGTTCAGGGCATAAATATGAGCATCACCTTGCAGGTTCTCATCGACAGAGGCAACATAAATCATACCGTTGTAAACCAATGGGGAAGTCATATAGATATTGGCTCCAATATTCTTCACCCAGGCCATTTCGAGAGGCGGGTTTACGCTCGAAGAAGCAGTCGCAACATGCTCGGGAGTTCCTAACAGGTTATTCCAGTCGGCTGACAAATCCGGTTTTACATTTGTTGGTTGATAGGTGAATACCGTTTCGGTTTCCGCCACTTCGCCATTGTTGAAGAGTGCTCTTACTTTCAGGGTAGCCATCTTCCCACGTTGAGCAGCCGTAAAGGGTACTTCGGAGTTCCAGCACCAGTCCGTAGCCTGGCTCAACTTACGATTGCTGACAAATGTCTTTCCATCTATCTGACAAGAATAAGAAACCTCTTTCACGGGAGAGACTGACGAATAGACATTCACTGTCACAGGCACAGCACCCGAAGCCAATACCGGAACTTGTCCTTCGGCCGGAGTAGAGATTTGGATACTTTTATCAAGATAAGTGTAACGCAATTCAGAGGTGAAATCACCTTTCTTGTCCACGTGCAGCACGCGGAAAGCGCTGGTAGAATGGTCGATACCTCCCTTGTCCAGGGTAGCAGTAGAGACAGAATAGACGTTACCCTGTTTCTTTATGTAATTGATATGCCAGTGACCGTATACCCAGGCTTTCAGGTTATGGTCATTCAAGTTAATTTGTTCCTGGTCGTTGATACCGAAGATAAACTGGTCGCCGTAAGTCAGCAAGTCATGATTGAATACGACAATGGGCTTGCCTTGCGGGATTTGCGCCAGATCGTTCTTCAGCCAGCGATAGACATCTTCCTTCGTATAGCCCGGCTGATAATCGCCGCCCGCCATCGGAGTCACAATATAATGCACGCTACCGGCATCAAATGAATAAAAGACCGGACCGTAGATGCTTTCGAACAGTTCCTCACCGTATTTTCCTTTTACCAGGTCGTGATTGCCGACACAGTAGAAGATAGGGCAGTTCATATTGGCCGTATTCATCAATTTGATATGGGCTTTCAGACCGTTCTCATAACAGATATCGCCGGTATGGATAATAAAGGCGGCCTCCTCGTTGGAGGTATAATCGCGTACGTTGGATACCCAGTCACCATGATTGTCGGTGTTGAATATCTCCGTATCGGCGATATGCACATATTTATGACTGCCGTCGGATTTTATACCTCCGCTATAGGGTTGCAGCCCGAAATCGTACGAGATTTGGTCGCCATCAATACGGTGATAATGCTTATTGTTTGTTTTATAGCCGGAAGGGGTGGTGATAAAGATGAAGCGTTCCCGTTCGTGGCCGGGTAGGGTGAAAGAGCCGTCGCCAGCCGTCTTTACGACGTTCAGACCGTCAGAAACGAGAACACCTGCCATAGCTTTCTCGCCTTTATCAAATACTCCATTGTTGTTTTTATCGACAAAGACATGCCCAGTGTAGGCTGCATTGGCAAAAGAAGCGATGCCGCTCAGCAGGGCGATGCTCAAGATTGTTTTCTTCATGTTATTAATGTGTTTATTTAGAATATTAGTAGTAAGTTTTCTATTTTCTAATCGTAAAGGTTGTCAACACAAACCCGTGATCAGAAGCATAAAAGAAGTCTTCCCCTTTGAAAGAAAATGTTTCACCCAGAATATTGTCATAGCATTGGGACTCTACTGCCTGTATCGTCTTTCCTTGGTAATAAATGAAGTCGATACGATCCTGGCGATTGACTGTTTCCAGCGAATCGGCATCCGTCAACCAGGTCGTCCCGATATTCTTCACCGGGTCGGGATTAATCTCACGGAAGCTATCCTTGAAGTTAGCAGCCTGCATTTCTTTGGAGACAGTCCAGTTCACGACGGCACCACCGTGATTATACATATCTTTGGTCGCCTCTGTCCAGTCCAGATGCGAGTGGCTGTTGAAATCGCCGCCCATGACGATAGGGATACTATCTGATTCGGCAATCATTGGTTTCAAAGCCCCGAGTATCTTTCGGATTTCTTCATCGCGTGTTCCGGCATCATCCCAAGCCAATATTTCTTCTTCTGATTTATCGGTCGGAACAAGGCGCATATCCGGCAAATAGTGAATCCAAGTATCGAACAGACGGACAGGAGTCCCGTCCATATCAATCTCTACACCTCCGAAATTGAAGGTATCTATCACATCCGGAAATGTATATTTCTTTATGATCGGATAACGGCTGAAGATACAAAGATTACTGGATATCAAATAATAATCATAACCGAGCGAATCAGCAATCATAGGAGCGGCTCCATATGTTTCCACCATCAAGATGACATCAGCCTGACTTTTTTTCAGGATACCGATCGTCCCATCACAGGCTTGCTGTCCATAAGCTTTGGAATGCCCTGCATGCCAAACGTTCCAGGCAAGGACAGTGAGTTGTTGTTCTTTTTTCTGTTCAGAGCAAGAAATAAAAACACTCAAAACAAGTACTACCAAGGTAATACTAACAAAACTTTGTGTTTTCATGTATATAATTTATCAATATTAAATGTAATTCAACCGCAAAGATAGAAAGATAAAAATGATTCAAAAATATATCCCAAAAGTTCACACCTAAAATAAAAGATGTAACTTTTGAGATATATAATATTCATTTCCTACTCAAAGAGTAAAAAAGCGCTCCCGACTATTTAGTCCAAAATTTATTCTGAATTAAGTTTTTGTTCAGTACGATATCTTTTGTTGATATCGGACTATAATAATACTTCGGTTCAATAAAATTCCATTTATTAACCTGAGAAATCAAACGAATATATCCTTTATCTCCACCAGTCAGTTCAAATGTATTTCCTGCCAAAATCTCTATATTCAATTTATATTTTTCCTTATCTGCCTGTGGAATAGCATCGGCATCTGCCTGTGTTGCCACAACTGCATAATCAGGTTGTCCGTCACCGGTCAAGTCAATATAGCCTAATTCACCGATATACATACCCTCCGGAGCTTTTTCCATTAACTTACCAGCACCCCAACGCATTAAATCCGCATAACGGAATCCTTCGCAAGCCAATTCAATACGTCTTTCACGTCTAACTTCCAAAATTGCACCTTTTTGTGCAGAAGTAACATTCGGATAACGATTAGCCTGAACCGGGTCGACATTTGCCATCCAATCTGCCAAAGTAGCCCGAGGCACACCGGCACGATCTCTAATTAAATTGATACTCAAATCAATATCCTCCTGAGTTAATTCTCCTAACTCAGCTTTCGCTTCTGCATACATCAATAAGACCTCTGCATACCGGATCAATGGCAAGTCTGTATAGGCTTTACCCCATTCTGTCTGATCGAATGTCAGCGGAGAATATTTCACCTGCGGATAACCACCGATCGTTATTTTCTGGCGATGAGGTTCTGTTTCACCCGGACGCATAAAACCAGGCATCATGAAAGTTTGTCCCAGGCGGGGATCTCTGTTTTCAAAGATCTCAAGAAATGTTTTCTTATCATAACCAGGCACATCCTGAAATCTTTTTGTCTTACCATCTTCAATTACATAATAATCTTCCATTAAGTCGCGTGACAAGCCGGTTGTCCAATCAAACCGGGCACCGGCACCATGCTTACGTCCTAATTCATTACTGTAATCTTCAAAAATGATCATCTCCTTATTAGAAGAAAGATCCTGACTATTAAACAAAGCCTCATATGCGCCTTCACCGGTAGACAACTCATAATTACCTGTATTCATAATCGCTTTACAAGCATCAGCAGCCACTTTAAAGAAACGATCAGCATCATTCAGTCCTAATTCCGAATGATATTTGCGCCAACAACCTTCTGACAAGGCGATACGTGCCTGCATAGCCAATGCACCACTTCTATACCAACGTGTTCGTGCACCACTTTCATCCTTCATATGAGTTACAGCGAAATCCAGATCGGCCATGATGGAATCAACAACCAACGCACGCGGATCCTGCGGTTTAAATAATTCTTCCGTATCCGTAGTCTGCAAATCACGACTATACCAAGGTACATCCGAATAAGACAATACTTTATCATAATATAACTTTGCTCTGAACATACGAGCCAAGCCGATATAGTGATTAATTTCCGCCATATCACCTTCTGCTTTATCTGCTCTTGCCAGCATAAAGTTGACATTGCGAATACTACCCCATCCCCATACACTTGCATTATCAGGATTCAGCTCTCCTCTCATCTTAGAATAGATACTTGCCTCCTCTACATATATCACATTATCGGATGCAACATCCCAATAATCGGAAGTAACATATCCGTACATATTATTTGTATAGATTTCCAAATCACCAGCCGACTTGAAAAAACCTTCTTCCGTAATGGAAGTCTCGGAATATTTGTCCATAAACGAATCGTTACATCCGCTTAACCCTAAAATGCCAACGAATCCTATCGCAGCTATTTTCATAATATTTTTATTAATAGTCATAACTTTCAGCAATTAAAAATTAGAACGTAACATTTAAACCAAACGAATAAGAACGTTGCAACGGATACATTTGGCCACCCAAACATTCCGGATCCAGTTTATAATGCTTATACAAACCTGTTATTTCACACAAGTTGTCACCAGAGAAGAAAAGACGTAAACGTTGGATATTTGCTTTATCTGTCCACTGTTTTGGCAGTGTATATCCGAATGTCAAGTTCTTCAAGCGAGCATAAGTCGCATTTTGCAAATAACGGGTCTGAGTAAGAGCAGCTTCTGCTCCACCTTCCGCAACATACGATTTAAAACGCGGGAAATAAGCATCCTGACTTGGGTTTTCTTCTGTCCAGCGATCATAATAGTTACCATAAGTAATATTAGTCCAAGGTTGTGCATAGATACCCCAGAAATACAAGTCCCCACTCGGACTGTAATTCTTTTTCAAAACTCCCTGTACAAACAGACTCAAGTCAAAACCATTCCAATCTGCATTCATATTGAACCCGAAACCATAACGGGCACGACTATTACCGATAATCTTATAATCACCATGGTCATCAATTGTCCAAGCGCCTTTATCAATTTTGCCGTCACCGTTTAAATCCTTAAATTTCAAATCGCCCGGTGCAATCGGTCGTGTACCGATATAAGAAGCGACCTGTGTCTGGTCGGCATGGTTATCAATATCTTCCTGAGAAGTAAAGAAACCTTCTGTTTCCAACCCCCAGATAGATCCCATTTCCCAGCCTTCATAATAACTATCCAAAGACCCTGTATCATTCGAGAACTTAGTGATCCAAGAACGACTATCACCGATATTGAAGCTTAATCCGTAATTCAACGTTTTCCCTGCCAGCTTCACATTATCACGCCAGCTAACCGTTAAATCCCAACCGGTTGTTTTCAAGTCTGCCGCATTTTCCAAAGGTTCACTGGTTCCTAAAACATTAGGTAACTCTGCACCACCTGTCAACATATCTTTTGTACGACGAATATATCCATCGACAGTGGCAGTCAAACGGTTATCTAAGAAATTAATATCCATTCCCCAGTCGGCAGTCGTCACTTTTTCCCAAGTTAAGTTACCAGCAACCAGTCCCGGTGCAGAAACACCTATCGGTTGTTTACCATCTAAAATTTGAGATATCTTTCCGGAACCCATAGTAGCCAGATAAGCATAATAGTTCTCTTTCAAATCCTGATTACCCAAACTACCATAAGAGAATCTGAGTTTCAAGAAATTAACAACATCTCGTACCGGTTCGAAAAAGTTTTCCTCCGAAAGTACCCAAGCCACAGAACCGGAAGGGTTGAATGCATACCGATCATCATGTGGGAAACGTGATGTTCCATCATAACGACCATTAAATGCCAAGATATACTTATTGTTATAAATATAATTCAAACGGCCGAATACACTACGCATAGAAAGTGAATAGATTCGTTGTCCGACATTCATATCACCCGAAGCCAATCCCAATGTAGGCAAAGAAGATGAAATCAATTCTTTACGGCTCGCAGAGGTATAATTATCCCGCCAATCTTCCTGGTTGAAACCAACCATCGCCGTGAAATCGTGTTTGTCATTAAACAACTTGTGGAAAGTAGCATATGCATCAAATGTAAGTGTACGTGCATTGGTATGGTTCAAGTAAGCTTGAGATACCGGGTCTTGCTGAGCAGCCGGTCTATCCGGACCATCATAGTAATCGACAGGCAAAGAATATCCCTCTTCAGCATTTTTATTCGTTGAATAGTTGAACGAACCATTTACAAAAAGAACATCCTTGATAATATCGATCTTTGTTGTAAATTGTGTCGAGAAAGTTGTCTTCTGCTGGTTCCAACGACCTCCGTCTACCAAACGCCCGAATACGCTACTACCAGCCTTTGTCCAAGAACCATCCGGATTATAAGTCACATCCAACGGATTGATACGGTTTACTTCCCAATAATAAGAATCTCCCAGATAGTTCGGAGAATCATAGTCTGAATTTACAAAGCTGGTATTATTACCCAACGTCCACCAGTCAGTCAATTTAAAATCCAATTTGGAACGAAGGTTATAACGGTTATATTTATCAGTTCCGTACTTCACCATACCATCCTGAAAATTGTAATTGGCAGAAAAATAATAATTTAAACGATCTGTCTTACCTGAAACATCGACCGTGTGATTGGTAGAAAATGCCAAATTCTTATAAGCCTCATCAAACCAATCTGTACTACCAAAATAAGAATAAGTACCATCCTGATTTAGATAATAAGGAGAAGTGCTCGGATCTTCCGAAACTTTCTTGGCATATGCCAATTGTTCTTCATTGTATAAGTTATACCAAGGGTAAGACATCGTATTACGGGTGGAAGCTACGATATAAGGATCAGTAATTACATCTGCCATCCCCGTTAACCTACGCATTGCAAAATTATTATTATAATTAATTGTCAACTTTTCCTGTCCTGCCGTCTTAGTCGTAACCAAAATCACACCGAATGCAGCACGCGAACCGTAGATAGCAGCCGACGCAGCATCTTTTAAAACGGAAATACTACCGATATCGGTAGGGTTCATTCTGTTTAACTCTTCTGCTGAAGAAACCACACCGTCTATCACAACCAACGGATTACCACCGTTGATAGAAGTCGTACCACGAATATTAAAGCTAGGTGAATCTGTTGCTTGTCCACTACCGATCGAAACAGTCAAGTTAGCAACCGATCCCTGCAAAGCCTGTCCAACGGTCAAAACCGGACGGTTTTCCAATACTTTTTTCGGCACTGTAGCTACAGCTCCGGACAGGTCCGCTTTCTTCTGTGTACCATAACCGATAACTACCACTTCATCCAAAGCCTCGCTATCTTCACTCAAAATCACATTTACTGCAGTTTTACCATTTAAAGCGATTTCCTGCGTTTTATATCCAATATAAGAAACACTAATAACTGCATTCGGAGCGACATCCGATAGAGAGAAATTACCATTGGCATCCGTTATATTCCCCATGGTAGTTCCTTTTACCATCACATTTACCCCAATCAACGGTTCGCCGGTAGCATCTTTTACATTACCTGTTACGGTGATTTTCTTTTCCTGCTGGGGAGCAACGACTGCTACCTGCTTTTTGTTTGTTTCATTCTTGCGAACGATGATTTGGCGGTCATTGATGATATACTCAATGTCCGTTCCTTCAAACATCTTTTTCAATATGGCTTCAACAGTCTGATTATTGACATCCACATTCACCTTTTTATTCAGATTGATGTTTGAACCATGGTACACAAAAATAAATTCACTGTTCTTTTCGATGTAAGAAAATACATCTTTTACAGTCCGGTTATTCATGCGGACAGTCAACGTGGTTTGTTCCGCATAAGTAGAAGCTGCGTAGATAGCAGATCCTCCATAACTTACCAGACATAAGGCTAAACATGCACTTTTAAGAAAATGAGTCGATTTTCGACTGAATTCTTCATTCTTTTTCATACATTTGTAACGTTTTTTCTTTGATACATAAATTAATAGATTAAACAAGAAACTTTAGAACCGAGTGATATGGCCGTATCGTTCGGTTCTTTTTTTTAACTCTAGGGCTTTTACATAGGCATTTTATTTTGATATTATTATATTATTATTTGCATCTGTCTTATACTGAAGGAACATTGACTGGCAAATGATATTGATTACATCTTCCATATTTTCCCGCAAATCCAACTTCCCGGAAATAGGAATATTTCCAATCTCTTCATTATACCAAATGTTACGACCGTAATAACGGGATAACCGATCCAGTGTCTCTCCAACCTTCCGGCCGTTCAACATCATCATATTATCTTTCCAACAGATATATTCAAAAACATCTACCTCCTTTATATCCGTACCTTTATCATTTACTTTAATCATCTGATTGGGAGAGAGTACTGATCTATTATTCTTTCCGGAATTAACCTCCACACTACCGTTAACCAACACAACAGAAGTGAAAGCATCTTCTTTATATGCACAAACATTAAACTGCGTACCGAGTACCTTTACTTCAAACCTGTTGGTTTTGACAATAAAAGGACGAGAAGGGTCTTTCTCTACTTCCAGAAAGACCTCACCTTCTACAAGTATTTCTCTCTTATCTTTTTTAAAGACAGCCGGATAAAAAACACGTGTTCCGGCATTGACATACATTTTCGTTCCATCCGAAAAAGTAATGTCCGCCCGCCGGCCCTTTGGCACGATAATCTGATTGATTTCCTCTTTTTTCTCTTTCTTCTCTTCTGTTATTTCCTTTTTTACGACATGCTGCTCCGCATTTGATTTTCCATCCATATCATATTTGATCGATGATTCATCTTTCAATTGCATCTTATCATCGCTTTCGATCAAAACAATCTCATCGTCGGCCAAAGACGATGTGTTGTTTTCAAGCAAGGCAAGCGACATAGAAGTATCACTCTTCGTATCCATCCAAAAATAAAGGCCTACAGAAAGAAATACAGCTATTGAAGCTGCCACAGACAATATATAACGGGAACGTAATCTGAATGAAGTGCGTGGCTGAGTCGTCCGGACTTCAATCTCCTTCCACGATGCCAGTGCCTCCAGCAAGTTATCAGACTCTGCATCATGAACTTTCCGGAGTAGGTCTTTCCCGGCCTGCTCAAATGATCTTTTATTTAATATGTTTTGCTTTTTATCCACAAGTAACCTCTTTTATCCCTATTACGGGAGAGGTCTCATTTGGTACTCACTTTTTTTGAATAAAATCAATCTTTTTTCAGATATAATCTCTTAAGACTGGATAAAGATCTGAATAACAGGTTTTTACTGGATTGATAATTTATACCCATTATCTCCGCTATTTCTTCATGCTTCAGTTCATTTACATAATACAAATAGATAATTTCCTGCTGATGGGAGGACAGCAGAGAAAAAACCTGCATGAGACGTCTGGCACGGTCATCTGCTTCCGAATCGTCGAAAGAGAGTAAAGGGAATAACTCGTCTGTTATAAATACTTCTTCATACAAGGTGATATCATCAGTCGGTTTTTCCTTTTCCAATGCATCATACAGCTTGTTACGTAAGGCTTTGATCAGATACCCTTTCACATTTGGAGTTGGAGAAAGAGAGGGATAGTTCTGAATCAGTTTAATGAAAATATCCTGAATGCAATCTTTTACCAGATCTTTATCGGAAACCAGTTTGGAGCCATAATTATACAACAAAGAATAAAAGCGGCAATAGATTTCCTTGAAAGCCTCCTTATCCCCTGTCAAACATGATTCCCATAATTTCTCATCGGATATTTGCATATAAACAATTGCTTATAATTTTGTTATAGCGTCTCAACTATAATTGGTGCGCAAAAATAGATACATAGTATTTCACTCATATTACATCAAAATTAAGTAAGCATTAGTATTAAGATTGTATCATTCATAAACCCATAAATAGTATTTATCTTAAAACATATATCTATCTCTTAAAAGAGTTAGGAAATAGTTCTGTTAGAACTGAGGCATATATCGTTAGTTTTTACTAACAAACAATGATTTTGAGCGCTTATAGCTCTCCAGCTATTAACAGATGTTTCTTAAAACATTCATTCTTCCTGTCTATTTAACCTATTATAATAAAAATGAACTATATTTGCATGCGCAAGGGATTTAGTTCTAACAGAACTAAGGTGAAATTTTAAATATAATTGATTTAGATTGCGTACTAACAGAAATAACATCCGGTTCTATAAATAATTTTCTGCCTTACTAATCTGTTTACGAAAGCTATCGGTAATATAATCGATAACTATCAGTAATATTGTCGACAGCTATAAATAATATTACCGATAGCCATCGACAACCAGTTAGTAAGGCAGAAAATTATATACAGGACGGTATCTGAATAGAAGCCGAACCCTTATAAATCTATATAGCTATTATATGGAATTATTTTACTTTAATATGGTCGAACCCTTCGCCATACACACCGATGACGGCACTCTGAGAGACAAATGCTTCCGGGTCTATATCTTTAATCAAGCGGAAAATAGTTGTCGACTCACGCTTCTTGGCCAATACGAACATCATCTTCACTCCCAACCCGGTGTACATTCCGGTCCCGTCTATTACCGTCACACCACGGTGGAGATCTTTATTGATGCGATGTCCAATTTCTTCATATCTCTTGGAAATAATAAAGAACTGTACAGACTGGCGGGCACTGTTTACCACCTGGTCAAGCACAAAGCTGGATATATAAAGTGTGGCAAAACCATAAACGACCTTTTCCCAATCATGCAGTACAAAATAACTGGAAGAAATGATAATCATATCCGTCATCAGAATAACACGTCCTAAAGTGATATCCCTGTATTTATTTATAATAGCAGCGATGATATCCGTTCCCCCCGAACTGCCATTGGCCGAAAAAGCGATACCAATACCACTTCCGCAGAAAGAAGCACCGATGACACAAGCCATAAACGGTTGGTCTTGCAACAAATGCAGATTAGATGTAGCACTTTGAATAATGGGAAGGATAGTAGTCATCACTATTACGGCAAAAATAGTTTTCACACTGAACTTCCATCCCAGAACAATAAGAGAAGCGATCAGCAACCCGCCGTTAATTGCAAAGTACGTATACTGCACATTTATTCCGGTCGCCCAATACACGATAGAGGCGATACCAGGCACCCCTCCGGTAGTAATATCATTAGGCAAAAGGAAAACGGTCCACCCAATAGCATAGAAAAGCATGCCAAGAGCGATCATTAAATAATCGTGCATCTCTCTCAGCATTAACTGCCTTGAGGTAATTGATAATGTTGGTTTCATTTTAAATGTTTATTATATATCCATATTATAAAGATCACCTATCTGCCAAAAAAATTGCAGCCCCGCAAAAACGAAGCTGCAAAATTAATGAAGATTAAATCAATTTAGCGGTATGATTTCGATGAATTTACAAAAACATATTGTTAAATTTCAAATACAACAGGACAACGACATCAATAACTCCATTTATCCTGCCATTCAATGATCGGCTGATCTCCTTCAAAACGGATCGGAAGCCAGATGTAACGCCCGTCGATTGCATTCTCGGGCGTCCAGCGGTCACCCATATAGATGAACTGTCCGGGCTTACCGGGAGCCGGCAATACATAGGTGCTCTGGGAATGGAAAGAAAGGTCGGAGTCTTCACCGACAAACGGATTCTCTAATTCTTCCCAAGGCCCCCAGATAGAAGGTGCGACAGCCGAACGACCGGCATTCGGGGCCCAACCTGTACAACCGGACATGATCAGATAATATTTTCCGTCACGTTTGAACATCGCCGGTGCTTCCATGAAACGTCCGAGGAAAAAGCGGGCATACGTACCGGAATAATTAGTATAATCGTCCGTCAACAGGGAGATATGCAATGTGCTGTTCTCTTCCGAAGAATAAATGTGATAAGCCTTACCATCGTCATCAACAAAAAGGTTCATATCACGCGCCATCTGTCCACCTTCCATATCACGGCCCAGCAGATTCAGACTGTCCGGGTGAGCCGGCAGACTTCCGCCTGTGAATTTACTCCTGTCAGATTCAGGAACTCTCTGTTTATGAATATCCTGCACATTTGTCGGCCAGGAACCGGCATTCGGACGCACGGCACGAAGAAATTTATAAGGACCTGCCACCTTATCGCTTACGGCAATACCGCTGAGCGCACCGGAATATCCTGCCCCTTTAGGCTCCAGATGGAACCACATCACATAGTTGTTATTCTTTTTATTATAAATTACTTTAGGGCGTTCCAGAATACATCCTTTCGCTATGCTATGTGTAGAATCGTCGGTCACAACGGATAAAGCAACGCCTTCGTCTTTCCAGTTATATAAATCTTTGGAAGAGTAACAGTGAACTCCCACCAGCGCATTATTTCCGGCAGTTCCTTCTGTTTTATGCTCGCCGAACCAATAATAAGTATCGCCGTCATGCAGGATTCCTCCGCCATGCGCATTGATATGCACGCCGTTATTATCCGGCCATAGTTCGCCCGGGGTAAATGCACCGCCAGCCTGTTCCGAACCGGACTTTCCTTTACACCCAGCAAAAGCAACAGCAAACAACAGAAAACAGAGTTGTATAATTCTTGTCTTCTTCATATGGCTAGACATCACAAATACGAATACATTTCTCCAGGGAAGCTATCTTATCCTGCTGGCGGGGAACAAACTCCTGCCCTACAAATCCTTTATACCCGGTTTCTACCAACGCTTTCATAATTGCCGGGTAATAAAGTTCCTGGGTTTCGTCAATTTCCGCCCGTCCGGGATTACCGCCTGTATGGATGTGAGAGAAGTATTCATGATACTTTTGAATATTTTCAATGATATTTCCTTCCATGATCTGCATATGATAAATATCATACAAAAGCTTAAAGTTTGGCGATCCGACACGGCGGCATAATTCTACCCCCCAAACAGTATGGTCGCATTGATAATCTTTATGGCCTACACTGTTCAACAACTCCATCGTCAGGACCACATTATGTTTTTCCGCCAGCGGCATCAGACGTTTCAATCCTTTCTCACAGTTTTCCCATCCCTGAAGATCAGTCAGTCCATTCCGCTTTCCGGAGAAACAGATCAAATTTGTCAGTCCGGCTGCCGCCACCTGGGGAATTACCGCTTCATAACTGGCAACCAGTTCGTCGTGCAATTTAGGATCGTTAAATCCACGATCGATACCCAAACCGGCCCCTTGGCACATAGCGACAGTCAGACCGTTTTTTTGTACAACCGGCCAGTCCTTCGGGTCGAGCAATTCGATCGATTCGATTCCTATATTTTTACATATCCCACAAAATTCTTCCAACGGATAGTCACCGAAACACCATTTACTAACGGAATGGCGTACATTACCCTTCAACGGTTCCTTTGTTTCTGCTTTTTTCTTTTTAGCGGGATTTGCTGCTTCCAAACCTGATACGGCAAGTGCTGCCCCGCCTACTAATGCGGTCTTAATGGCTGTTCTTCTTGAGATGTTTTCCATGTTATTCAGAATTGATAATTAATTAGATGGTACAAATATAAAGAAAAGAATCTATTTCAGAACCTTGTCTATCCACGGCAACACCCATTCCTCCTTAAAATAATGATTCTTCGGGTCGACGTTTACCAAGTTGAAATAGGTATCCCTATCAATACCTTCAGGTACTTGTTCTATTTGTTTTCGGTCTTTTGGGTCAGCAAATTTCTTATAATGATAATATGTAAAGTGATCCGGTTTACCTGAAATCTCATAGGCTTTCCGGATCAAGTCAAAATCACGGTCGAGTCCTCCTTCCGTACAAATAACCGGACGAGGGGCCAGGGCGGCAACCAGATCGGGAAAGTCAAACTGAGTTAAAAAACCGGGAATTAAATGTTCAATAGAATTAGGAAAAAGACGGATACCTTTAGGATCAGGCTTTGTCATGACAAGAATCCTTTCTAGCGTACGACACAAAAAATCATTATAAACAAAAGCATAAATAGAAGGGTCCAAAGTTCCCAAAACCATCAAAGGTTCAGTTCCCAAAGAGAAACCAGAGACAATAAGCCGATCTTTATTCACAAAGTCCAGCTCTTTCATCCAACTCAGGACATTCCAATCCTGATAAGCAGTAAGTCCCAGATAACTCCATCCCATTTCCAATAAAATTCGGGATGTATTCAAATAGTCAAAATGACCGTTATCCGAGAGTTCGGCACATGAGGGATTATCCACTGCAACTGCTACCAGGCCTCTTTTTACATAATGTAAAGCCATTGCTCCCTTCTTTACTGGTTCGACAGGAAATGAGGTCAATTCATAATCCCCTTCGGTTTCACCAGCCAGCCCTTCTTTGCTACCGCCAAATCCTGGAATGCAAAGCACGGCAGGAGCTTTATGGCCGGGATCGACGCCATCCGGAATTAACACCAAATAAGGAACAACACTGCCCGGCAACGGATAAGATTCCCATTTCTCAACCCGGTAACCATCCCGCTGAACCGTTTTGATACAAACCGGAGCAGGTAAATCCGCTATCTCCGGAAAATGCATCAACTCTTTCATTGCTGTACGCAGACCGGATTGCCATTCTTTAAACTCAGCAGGTGTAAAGGATGGATCAAAGGCATAAGCCGGTTTCATTTGTTTCAGCATATACTGAACTGTTCCTCTTGTACTCTGAAAACGCCCGTCCTGACGATCGGTGGTTATTTGAGCTTGTCCTACGACCGGTATAATAAACAACAAGGCTAAGAATAGATTTATAAGTTTATTCATGATGATTATTAGTTTAGATTGTTAACTGATCTACTTTGGGAATACAAAGTACGCTTTTTTTAAGTTTGGCAGCAAAACAATATGCCAGTTTAACTTTTTTCAGAATCTTTTGCACGGAATGAAAATCCGTTATTATCAAACACAAAAAAGCTCCGATACCCCTAAAGAATACCGAAGCCTTTTTATGTCAAGAGTTTTTTAATGTACCAAATCGAAATCAGTCATCAAACCATAATCCAGCATCTGATATTCACTACCTGGAATCTGCTTGTCTATGTTTTTCCAATGCCACGGGGAAGCCAGACCCGGGGCCGGATGACGATAATGCGGACCTAACAGGTTCTTATGGCTACCGATTACCCGGACATCTACTTTATTTTTACCCTCCTTCAGGTAAGATGTTATATCCAGACGATACGGATCATAAGCGATTATTCCGGCTTTCTGATCATTCACATACACTTCAGCCAAAGTACCTTTCCAGTCATTCAACTGAACGGCATACGGGGTTGAAAGAGATTTCACCTCATATTCTTTGGAATAGCTTACTCCCCAGGAATAGAACGGTTGTTTCTGTGCCTTCCAGCTACCTAACGTAAGATTCTTAACCGGAGCACTGATGCTCCATCCTGTTTGTTCAGGAATAACAGCAAAATCACCCACTATATAAACCGGCTCTATCTCTGCAAAAATACTCATCGGACTCACACTCAGTTCTACGGTATTTATTCCTGTTGTCACCTGGCCGCCTATCGAATAGACACCAAAGGAGCGGTCCAGCCACCATTCTCCCGGTATCGGTTTCACCTGTTCGCCGTTGATTTTAACAGTAAACAATTCAGGACGTTCCGCTACCAGTTTCATGTTTGAATAATCGAACTTGTCATTTACTTTAAAGCGGTAAGTCGTTGTGAAACCTCCGGTTTTAAACGTATCCCGGTCTAAAATATTCCGTTTATACTGTACCGAAGTATTCCAGGGATTGCCATTCGTAAAACCATATTCGCGGAAAGCGATATCGGCAGCCTGCGCAAAATAGACATTCTTTGTTGTTTTCCCGTTTACACTCACATCACAGAAATCGACATTCAATGCATTATCCTTCAAACGGGTAACCTGAACCGGACTAATAGCCTGAACCGGGGTAGAGCCGGCAACAGCCGGTATTTCCGGATAAGATTTCAGCGAACCTTTCGAACTATATAACAATAAACTTCCAGCCGGTTCCAAATGGAACTTCATTGTCAATTTGCCATCCGCCTTTGTCGATGGGTACGTATAAATATTTCCACTCATGGCATCCATTTGCACTGCCGATTTCCCGTTAACGGTAACCGTACCGTCTACAGCCTCATCCATGGAAGAATTAACCAGGAACAATAATTCCCCGTCGGTAAACTGACGACGTTGATGGTATAAGTTACCTCCGCTAAATGAGAACCGGCAGTCTGCATTCGAAAATGTGTCCCGGATAACCTCGTTCGTCAACCGGGGAACAGACGTTACAGACTGACCGCCAAGCAGAGTCTTCCAAGCTGTATTTTCTGCTCCGTCAACCAACGTCGGAGAAGAAAAAGTTATCACACGGCCACCCTGTTGTACAAAATTCTGCAATAAATCAAATGTCGGTTTGTTCAATGTCTCCATCATCGGAGGTAATACAACGGTCGTATAAGCGACCTTACCTACAACGAACTTACCATCGGCAACAACCCCATGATCTTTTATGATATTCTCAGAACCAAGGTCATATTCTACCTGACCTTTTTCCAGAGTCGTTATAAAGTCTTGGAAAGCCTGGCCTACTTCCATCAGTTTCGGGCTACTCTTGGTATGTGAATAATAACTCCATAAAGTTGCATTCGGCTCTATGACCAATATATCATTCTGCTGGACACCTTTACTCATCAACAATGACAGGCGGGCAAAATAATCATTCTGCGATTTATAATCGGCCCACCAGGGTGAATGATAAGTAAATACCGGCGGATAGTCGTATTTACGGGCACCGGTCAGTGTCATATGTGCCAGATGCTGGTTCATAAAGTTCACACCCAGGACATATTCCCAATCACCAAGCCGTTTGAAATCCTTGAAAGTTTCATCCCAGCCTCCGCCACCATATGTTTCACTCAATGTACGGGAATATCCCATCTGGTTAGCCACACTACGCAACTCTTTTACCGAACGGACATTACCAAACTGTGCGACAGGACTTTTCTCATCAAACTGATTGAACAGCATATCAATCGCCGGCGTCTGATGCCAGGCATACATAGCCATATTATCCGGTCCGTCATTCATGTAAGGCCAACCATGTTCCCAATAATGGCCGGTCCATTCCAGATTATTTTCCTCACAATACTGGTGGAAAGGCTTTGACCAACGGTCGATAAACAACTGCAACAAAGTCTCCATATAGTTATGGCGTACCTTCTTCCAATCTCCTGTTTCTTCCTCCAGCAACGGTAATAACGGTTTCAGGTCATATCCCCACTTCTGCTGAAAGACTTCAAATAAATCCGGTGTCCATCGTAATCCGCCCGGACTGCTGATGTTCGGTTCATCAGAAAAGATACCTTTGATGGATGAGCCGAAATCTTCTTTGAACTTTTTCTCATATCCATTCTTCATCGTTACTTCCAGGAACTTTTCCGTTACTCCCGGAACCAACAGGTCTACATACGAATAACCTCCGTACCAGTCAGACTTACCCATATAAGTTTTCTTATACAGGTAATATTCGCCTTTAGTTCCTTTATAGTCAGCTATTTGGTCTGTAATATCTTTCCAGGTATCGTTTTCCTTTTTTAAACACATGTAATAAGGGGCTGTATCCTTCGGCAGTAATTCGGCCTTTGTCAAAGCCAATCCCTGGCCCTGATTATAAGACTCAGGCATTTCCTGCGGCACATGCCCACCTGCAAATCCGCTTGGATAGGAGTTCTCATCATAAATCCAGACATTCATACCTATCTCTTTTCCGAACTCTACCGCATGTTTATAAAGAGAGAACCATTCATCTCCCAGATATTCTGTAATCATACCCGGACGGGGATGAATGAAAAGACCTCCGAAACCAGCCTCTTTCAGCTCGCGCATCGTACGCTCTACTTCGGCCTCGGTCACTTTACTATTCCAGACTGCCAGCGGGGCACTTCTAAAATCGGCAGACGGATCCTTAAAATCCTTTTCTATAGTGGCAAAAGAATCCTGGGTTTGCACGCTGGTATCCTGACAACTAACCAGGCCGAATGATAGGGCACTTCCTGCAATAACACCGGATAAGTATTTTACAATGTTTTGTGCTTTCATATACTTAAAGATTTATTAGTTTGTACAAAAGAATAGATTAAGCCTTTCTTTTAAATTATAAAATTGACAATTTAGTTGATAAAAATGATATTTCACTACTGCCTGTCATTCCCTACAGAACACATGTAATCCGATAATCCCCTGATTGCATTTCCAACTGATCCAATTTGTCCGACTTTACATCATTAATCGAAACACTTTTGGCTTTAACGGGTAACAAAACCGTAGCTTTACAGCCAACAGGAATACTCAGATCCAGGGTAAAAGATACGTCCGTCTTTTCCCATTTTACATCTAACATTCCGAAAGGAGTTTCTTTCGCTGCGTTTACCCATGAAATGCCTTTTACCAGTTGAGGCTGAATAAATACATGCTTGTATCCCGGATTCGCTTCGTCTGGGTTGATACCTCCCAAAGCCTGGTAAAACCAGGAGCCGATACCGTTATAACAGTTGTGGATATGACTACGCTCTCCGTTCCAGTGCTCCCAGGTCGTAGTCGCTCCATTATCCAGCATATACAAATAGCCCGGATACTCTCTCTTCTTCAACATTCCATAGATAAAATCGGCCTGTTTATTCTTCACAGCCCATTCGGTTATTACAGGAATCCCCACCAGTCCTGTTGCCAGATGTCCGTTAAAACGGTCTTTCGTGACACGATACAAGGTATTTCTGACATCAGACTGTTCATCTTCCGGTGTTGCACCGACCAGCATCGGATAGATTAAATCGATCTGCGTACCTGTAGCATAACTCTTCTGCCCTGGATCATAAAATGTTTTATGGATAAGCGCATTCAGATCTTTATATTTAGCCGCATACGCCTGTTTATCCTGTTCCTTTCCCAATACATTCGCTATCTTACACATCGTTTGATAGCAAACCGATATATAGCAATTATCTACGACATCTACCGATAAAGGATTTGTCTGGTCGATCCCGGTCGGAGTAGCCCAATCACCCAGATACCAATTCCGGTAATCGGTGTTCGGCCATGTTTTCAGCAGACCGTTCACGGTATATTTATCCACATACTCCAGCCATTTTTGCATATAAGGATAATAACGTTCTATCAAACGACTGTCTCCATAATTTACATAAGTAGCCCAGGAAGCTGTAATGATAAATCCGCACCAGTACGGACCTCCTCCTGCCATATAAGGATTAGGGGCCGTATGAGGCATACCTCCGTCTTCTCTCATGCAATCCGCCCATGCCTGCATCCAGTTCATGTATAAAGGAGTCACATTATACATTATCTGAACGGTCTGCGTCGAGGCATTCCCGTCGCCACCATACCCCAATCGTTCGATCTGGGGGCAGTCCACCATATAACCACCTAAAGTCAAACAACGAAGTGTGTAGTGAATCATATCGTGAATTGCATTTAAGTCCTCATCCGAACAACTAAAAGAAGCACTTCCTTTATAATCTGTATGGATCAAGCAAGCTGTTATATCGGTTAGGGCCGGAGCCTCATTCAGATTCGTCAGTTTCAGATACCGATAGGCCTGGTAATTGAACTTATTAACGAAGCTCTCCCCTGCTTTACTGGAAGCGATATAATAATCTTCATAAAGTCTGTCTCTGAACTGCCCCTCTTCGTTCAAAAAATCACAATAGCTAATCCGTATCTTCTGACCGGAAGCCAATGCCGGAAACTTAATTTTCGTCCACCCCGTAAAGTTCGTTCCCATATCGAAGATCCAGGCTGTGTCACCGGATGCCTGGCACGATACCGGATGGAACTCTTTCTGAATCCGGTTCAACTCAGCCATTTGCGGTGTAGCCTTATGGACCGGTATCAAAGCTACTTTCACTTTTCCCCATTCAACGCTGTTCAATGTAGAAGCCGTTAAATCCGGAAGCAGTTCGGAAGCCGTTACAACCTCACCGCCAAACTGATGCGGTCTCCAGTTTCCCGTTGACACATAACCACTTTTACAAGCCAGCCAGGAATCGTCCGTAACCAGAACCGTAGTCCAATCTCCTTCGTCTCTGCTTTCCAGTTGGGCGCGGACAAACGGACCACCTTCCACTACACCCGGAAGTCCGTCGCGGTACCAGCCTTTACCTAACCAGAGAACAATCTCATTACTACCTTTCCGGACAAGTCCGGAAATATCATAAGTAACGATCAGGGAACGTTTATCGAACTGGGAGACAGCTGGCGTCAATACAGCATCGCCGACATGTTTCCCATTGACATATACCTCATGGTAACCCAACGAATTCACATGGAGCAACATCTTTTCTCCAGGCGTATTACATTGGAATGTTTTCCGGAATAGCGGCGATTCCATTTGACCTTCAGCCTGGTTCATGCCGATATACCGGGCAGTCCAATCTTCCGGATGCAGTAATCCCACTCCAAAACAAGCAGGTTCACTCCATGCGGACACATTCCCTTTTCCGTCCCAGACACGCACTTTCCAATAAGAAAAGCTCCTGGAACTTAGAGGACTACCCTGGTATAAAACCCCATTGGATTTGTCTGACTCCATCTTTCCCGAATTCCACAGGTCTGCTTTTCCTTCCGACAAATACTTTTTATCCGAAGCGACCAGTATCTGATAAGCTGTTTGTTCGGCACCTTGTTCCTTTGAATTTAACACCCAACTGAAGTGAGGAGAAGTATTGTCGATTCCCAACGGCTCATTTAGGTTTTCACACTGCAAACCATCGACCTCCAACGACGAACGGGTACTGCACGAAACGACTAACAGCGAGATAAATGCAAATAATACTTTTAAAGAAATTCCTTTCATATCCGTAATTATTTATTTACCTCAAATTTATAAGTACCTGCAATCAACTCTTTAGGAGTATTTTCCCCTTCCAGATGCAATGTAGCCGTTGCACCGGGAGGCACAGTTACTTTATAAATAATTTTATCACCCACTCTTTCCCAAGCTGATTTTATCAACCCGTAAGGAGAATTATAAGAAGCTTTTACATAGGTCAGTTCTTCTACAAAATGAGGCTTCAGGATCACATTCTTAAAACCAGGGTTCTGCGGATCGACATTAATCCCCGCCAAGGCCTTATAGAACCATGCACCGATCTCACCATACATTATGTGATTCTGCGAATATCCCCAGGCAAGGCCATTATAATCCCAGTTCTCGTAAAGAGTTGTCGCTCCCTGGCGTAACCAGTTTCCCCATGAAGGATAATCCTGCTGGGTCACCATACGGTAAGCCTGTTCTACATTTCCCGTCTCCGTCAATGCATTAAGGATCGTTTTACATCCCATAATACCCACATCCAAATGATCTTTGTCCGCTTTTACCCGTTTGGTTAACTGTTCTGCAACCTTTTCTTTACAGTCTTCCGGGACTATACCCCAATATAAAGGCATACTAAGCTCCGTCTGATAGCCGTTGGCATAAATACCGGTTTCCCTATTCAGGAACTTCTCATTGATCGCATTCTTTATTTTTTCAGCCGCTGCCTTATAATACTCATAATCTTTCTCAAAACCGAACAGTTTGGCAGTACGGGAAACGATATCCGCATTTTTGTAATGATAAATAGAAGCTGTCAGTTCCTTATCTGCAATCGACTTATGAGGGACCCAGTCACCCAGACAGTAATCTCCGATCAACCCTTCCGGATACTTATTCAGCCAATAATCCGTATGCATCTTCATTGCTTCATAATTATCTTTCAAGCAAGTCGGATCACCGTAAAACTCATACAGGGTCCAGGGAATAATGGTCATCGAGCAAGTCCAGTCAGCGATATCGCCTCCCCAACCTCCGGAAGGAATGATACAACGCAGCCTGCCTCCGTCATACATATTATCCCGATGGTCTGCCATCCATTTTTCATATAGGGTAATTGCATCAAAACTATACAAGCCCGTTTCAATAGCCAGATGGGCGTCACCCGTCCAGCCATTTTTCTCACGATGAGGACAATCGGTCGGATATCCGACCAGATTCGATAAATAAGAATAATTCGTAGCCCTCAGCAATCTGTTGATCAACGTATCTGAACATTCGAAAGATCCGTTTGCCGGTGAATCCGTATGAATAAAATGAGATGTTATATTTTCTGTCGTCAGATGCAGAGGCTTATCCGAGGAGACTTCCACATATTGGAATCCCTTATAATTAAAACGGGGTGTAAATTCGTTTTCCTTACCGTCCAATATCAACACATCCGTCTGGAACAATTCATCTTCAGGGTGAACCCCATATTTCAACGGCTCGTTTACATTTTGATAAAACTGGGTATTATTATCATCAAACAATCGTTTCCTGCGGGAATCCAGTTGTTCTCCATGACGTATTTTCACTTTTGTTCCGGGCGCACCCTTCGCCTTAAACGTCGTCACACCTGACCAGTTTTGCCCAAAGTCGTACAAATAAAGCGTATCATTCAACTTTTTCAGATCAACAGGCTTGCAATATTCCGTAGCACGAATCGGATGCATGGTCTGCGATGTTATATTTGCACCCGGCCAAACAACTTCCGTTGCGTTTTTCCAGGAAGAATCATCATAAGAAACCGTATTCCAACCCGGCAGTTCTTTCCTGAAATCATAATTTTCAGCCACATAAATAGCATTGAATGTAATGGGACCGCCTTTCACCTTGAAGCTTTCATCGGATGCCAGAATCTCTTTTGTCCCATCCGTATATGTTATATGCAAATTCAGACAGAAAGAAGGACGCTTACGCCATGGAGCTTTATCAAAGGACCATTCAGCAACCGGCTGATGGTTATACCAGCCATTCCCGAGAATTACACCCACTGCATTATCTCCTTTACTCAAAAGATCAGTGACATCATACGTAACATACAATAACCGCTTGTCATAATCGGTAAAAGCGGGGTCTAAAAAGTGGTCACCGACCTTATGCCCGTTAATGGATAATTCATATAATCCGGCTGCCACTATGTACGCTCTTGCCGATTGGACGTTCTTGTCTAATCTAATAGCTTTCCGGAAATAGGGAGTCTCACGGGACTCTATATCCTGTCCATCTGAAATAAATCTTCCCTTCCAGTTTGAAGGCGTCAACATACCTGTTTCAAAAGAAGAAATTACTTTCCGGGATTCCTGCTTGTCTTTGTCCCAAACAGTAACACTCCAATAATATTTCGTAAAAGGCTCCAAGGCTTTCCCTTTATAACCAGCCATCGTTTTTCCGTCTGCCTTTTTCTCCTGCCACAAGATCTTCTTTCCTTTGGACAAAGCGACAGAATCTTTTCCTACAGTGATCCTGTAGGCGGTTTGAACGGCTCCGCCCCTGCTATCTTCCAGATGCCACGAAAAACGCGGAGCCTGGCGGTCGATACCTAACGGAGCAACCAAATGCTCGCATTTCAAATCTGTAGGCACACACTCTCCGGCTTTCTCCTGCGCCTTTAGTCCACAGATGTTTACAGAACATAAAAACACCATAACCATCCCCCTAATAATCTTATCCTTTTTCATCTCCTAATGAATTTAGTTAACAAACTATTCTCTATCATGCAAAGATACGTATCAAGTATATTTCAAATGAAGTTCGTATTTTTCCTGACCTTCCATCTTATATACTTTGATTCCATTTTTCTCAGTCCGTAAGAACGGTAATTTGATTTCTTCCCGTGCATCCAACCATAATTCGACAGACACTGTATCCGGGATCCTCAACCGAAGGGTCCGTTTTCCTTTCTTTCCCTGCGAATAAAAATGTACCGCTCCTTTTGCTGTGTATACATCAAAATCTACTTTCTCCAGGCTACCTGGTTGCGGCTCTATTTTTATTTTATCTGATCCTCCCTCTATCGGGTAGATACCGGCTATCCCCTGGCTGAGCGCAATCAAAGGATGCATGGCACAATGACTCCACTGAGAGCCTTCATCCGGATAAGCAGTCCAAAACTCCTGCAATGTGTTATTTTCCCAAACAGAGCTCATTCGTCCCCATTTCGTTCTCAAGTCAGATAGAACGGATTCAATCTTCCTGTATTTAACCAATGCCCACAGACGCCACACGGCATTACACGGATATGATATACCTAACTCAGCAGGAGTCTGTTCCAATATTTCCAATGACTTATCTATAGAATTACCCGGACACAGATCATAGATCAATGCCGTAGCCAAAGAACGGTCACAATAACGTATCTCTCCTTCTTCCTTTATCCAGGGCAGATTATTCACATAAACTTTCCGTTCCTCATCCCAAAACTTACGGATACATCCCTGAAGTATCCTACTACCATAAGCGTCAACTCTATCAGCTTCATCCTTATCTCCAAACAAACGGCACAAAGGAGCCAAAGCATTCCTGCACATTGCTGTAATATAAAGATTTAACGCCAATTGTTTATGGCTGTTCTTTTTATATGCCTCATGATCGATGTAAACCGAACACATTCCTAAGTTTTCTGCCGGCACCAATTGCTCTTCTTCATTTGTCAGCGAACAGAGAAAAACAAAAAACTTAAGAAGTCTCGGATAGACTTCTTCCAATCCCTTTAAATCACCGGTATACATGTAATAATGATAAGCATCGAAACAAAATCCGATACTATGATCCAGAATAGGGCCCCAACCGGTCAATTGCATCTGCCGTTCCATCGTACGTGCCAACCGGTCCCAGGCAGGCCAACTATCCATAAAGTATCCGTCTATGGAAGATCCCTGGCTGAATGTATTTATATACCGGAAAGGAAGCAAACAATCTCCCATTGTCTGAAAAACAGCATGTAACTGATGGCTACCATCTCCGCTGTATTGTTGCCTTTCCCGCGCCATTCCATCAACCAATGTTTCCTGAGCACAGTTGTATAATGTATTTACTGCAGCATTCACAACCTTTTGAATAGTATCGTCTGCTATGAATATAGCAGGTTCTTTTTGCCAGGGATATATTCTACGGCGCATACCGACCGAAGATATCCTGACCGGACGATTAAAGTTACGAATATGTAACTGAAGCCATCTGAAACTCTCGAAATCAAATGTTTCAAATGTATTAACCCCTTCTTTACAAACAAACCGGGTCCAGGAGTTAAAATGAGAATTTATAATAGCGGGACCTCCGAGCCGATGTGCTTCATGTACCAACAATTCCACAACAGTTCCTTCCGGAGCGTCAATAGTAAAATAAGGCCACCCGACACCTTGTTCACTAAAAGAAAAGGTCAGTGCTGCTGCATTGTCTCCATTCGGCTCCACCAGCCACTCGTCTTCAGACTGCCCGACAACCGGTTGGTATATAACATCGAAAGCATCGCTGACCAACATATCAAAATAATCTTCTGCCGGTCTTTTCCAGTGAATCCACATAGATTCTTCCAATTTAGGTTGGGTCACCGAATATTCCCGCATCAAAGGAATACTCCTCCGACGTATCTCCGACACGTTCCTATCCCCGAATATCTCCCAGGCATATTCCGGGACCCCATTACAGACGGACGGATAACGCCCGTCATCACTCGCAACCAACGCTTTTACCCAATCTGCATTCTGTATAAAGTCAGGCGTATCCCATCCATACGGATAAAGCCGGGCATCAAAAGTTTCCTGTAAAGAACGCAAAAACCATCGTTTATATTTTCCGGGTTGCCAACTACGAGATAAATAGCTGAACCACGAGTCGTCCGTCAATATTTTTTGTTCATCGATATCCAGATTCATAATAAATCCGGGCTTTCCCATCGGAGAAGTTCCATCACCGGTTCCAAAATAACATACTTCGACGGCTATTGTATTTTTTCCTTCGACCAAATATCCAGCCAGATCCAGCGGATCGGCTTCCTGCCAGCGGGGATCAGACGGAGCAGGTCCCCATTGCACTCTTTTCCCGTTCACAAACAAACGATATCTGCTGTCCGCCAGTATCCATCCATCCGCTTTCAACGGTTTTTCTTTCAGTATGACATCTTTCCGGAATAAAATAAAAGTGTTTTGCAGTGTCCGGCCGGCCGGATACCAGATCCATTTCGCAGGAGACAGATCCAATGCTCCATTCCGGTCTTCCTTCGCAAAGGAAGACATACTCACGAAAAATAAAAGTGTTATAAATAATACCTTATGAATTGTCATACTACAAAATCATTTTATCAGGATGAAACAAATATCTACAACTTATCTAACTTTTATAAAAGGACTATAAACACATGAAAATCTACTCACACTATAATCCGCGCAATATATTAACCGGACCAAGTAAACCAGCGTCAGTCAGCGGGGTACTTCCCCTCAACATATCGAAACGGAAAACATCATGTGTTTTTGTAAAACGCTTCTCTACCGGCAATTTCCAGTCTCCAATCACCCGGTTCGCCCATAGATTGACAATATCAATCTCCAAAACATTTCCTGTATCCTTTATACAATCCGTAATATCGACACGCCAAGGAGAGCACCACAAAACACCCAGTTCCTTACCATTTAAACGAACAGCCGCCACATGCTTGACATCACCCAAATCGAGAACAAGCCTTTCACCTGCGTGAGAAAACTTTTTCTGCACATTCCCCATGTCAAATACCTTCCGATAAGTAGCTTTACCCGAATAATACTTAATCCCTTCCTCCTGACTATCGATCCAGTTAGAAAGCTTATCAAAACGTACTTCACCGGGACCACCCCAGTCTTTGTCAAATAAAACATGCCATGAGTCGCTTAACTCTTTGATCTTCTCATATTTCAAGAAATTAGGAACTCCTTTGCCGGAACTATTATTAGAAATAGATTTGCGGAAAACAATAAAACAAGAGCTATACGGCGCTAACTCCAACGACAAATCGGTAAGTCCACCTTTCTGTTCAAAAGAACCTGCATCTCTCATCTTACCCGTTACCGGATCCCATATCTCCGGTTGTTTCCCAGCAACTCTAAAAGAAAAATCTCCAACTTCGGTACTTCCTGTACGATTAATCACAAAATAAATTTCGGACTGTCCATCCACCCGATGGATATAATCAAACTTTTCAGGTTCATGCTCCTGACCTGTATAAGAAAAATCAGGTTGTATGCCATCTGCAAGTAAAACTTCACGGGCTGTCTTCCCCCAGATGATACGTCCTTTACCAAACTTCCGTTCCATACGAGTTTTCCCATCCAGGTCACCCCAAATTTCTGTGGCGATCTCCTGCACCTCTCTGTCACAATCCGGATATCCGTTCAGTTCCGCCGACCTTTTAGGAGGTGCCCCGACTACAGTAGCCCCATCACTGATCAATTGCCGAAGTTTCTTGATTACCGCCAAAGACATGGCATCCGAAGGACCGGATAAAACTTTCAACTGTTGATAATGCCCTACAGCTTCACATATCTCTTCTACAGGAGAAACACAATTCTGGAGATATAAAAGATGATAACTCATACCATCAGGTAATACAATCCTTCCATCTTTCACAGACATACGTGTCAATAATACTTCTGCATTCGTATAATCACAATCATATCCTGCACCGAGAGTCGGCACAACATATTTAGGCGGAACCAGTACTGGCGGTCGTTCACCTAAAAAGAAACAGACATCGCCCACAAACTTACCCTGCTGCAATAAAGACTGGCAACGAGACAAATAAGAAAAAAAGGCAGAAGACTGCTCCCACCAAGTTATGTTAGGAGTAAAATGCTGACCGGCACAAAATTCAAACCCGGGCTTCCCATCTTCCGGAGGCTGACAAGTTGCCTGATGTAACATAAAACGGTTTATACCTTCACAAAAAGCATCATTCGCATAGGGTTTTAAATCATAGGGGCCCAATGACCAGTGTGTACGGTCCTGTTCCATCTGTGTGAAAGCTTCCGCCTGCGCTTCACGCCGACCATATATATGTGCAGCCGAAGCTGTTTGTTTCAAATTAAGTCTGGCACTTTTACGCGAATTCATTCCGTCTTCAGGTAATTTGTAATGTACCCAGAATTCGCCTGCCGGAATATCACAACGCCCCAAGTTTTTTAGTGCATCCTGGGGAGGTGTATCATTCGGTCCTCCAGCCTCATTACCTACATCCATACCATTTTCATGACATAATTCATAGAAATGTCCATAAAAATTCTCTGCGACACAATCTTGTATCGTTCTGTCAAAATCATCCCGGAAACGAGCCGAAAATACAGAATCATTCACTGTATATCCTGCCAATATAGCCATATATGGCTTTAAATCATATCCTCGGAAACGCCGGAATTGTTCCGGGAAGTCCTGAGTCCATGTAAGTTTTCCGCATTCCCAGCTATCTGACCACAAATAAGCCAATTTACCGCCGGCCTGCCGGGTCTCTTCGATCACCAATTTACCTAGATGGTCAAAATGATCATCCAAAGCAACCGTACTCAAATAATCTATTTCGTATCCGTCTCCTCCTTCAAATGTATCGCCTTTAGGATATGCATGCCATTTACTCCAGGGATGTCCTGTCAATGTATATCCCGTTCGTAAAATGAGCCAGTCGCCTGCCGGAATATCCCAATGCAATCTCCCGTCAGAACTTATACAGTCCGTGATATCTATAGCTGTTTCCGGATGCACTGTTTTAGTTTGGCGTTCTATTTTAAAAGCCTGAACCCATACATCATGGTAATAATTATCGACAGTTTCAGGTTGAGGAAATTCTTTAGAAAACGTTACAGGTCCGGTAACGATCTGTTCACTCTGAACTACTTTCTTCATCGCTTTATCCGGCGTAACCCAAGGTCCCATCATGGTCCAGCCTCCCGCCAGGTTAAATCCTATTTCAATATTCAATCGTTTAGCTTCCCGGATTGCATGCCGGTAAAGGGCACGCCATTCAGGCCCCAGCCATTCAACACCTAATAATGCCTCTTTTCCGGCATATCCACCTGTACATATCAGATTAACGCCACTGATCCCTTTTGCTTTAAACTCTTCCAGGTCACGGGTAATAGAACCTTTATTTACACGATTATAGAGCCACCACCAATAGACCCTTGGCTTTGCACGATCCGGTGGTGAGACAAACAAGTCACTAAGATCGCCTGCTCGCTGACCTACAACCGAATTGCAGCAGAGAAATATGACCAGTAAAAAGAAGATAGACTTTAATCCAGTATGTTTCATATGTAAATAAATTGCGCTCCCTATCTCAAGAGAGCCGTTTAAAC